>CAYSCE010000047.1:0-13874 GCA_964429475.1 uncultured Bacteroidaceae bacterium
GGTTGTTGATGGAGATGTATCATGGGAAGGCCACACTGAAATACCCTTTGTTCAAAATTCTGATGGTTTAAATTTCAACTGGAATCCGGAAACAAAAATGTATGAGCCGGAATTCTATGATTATGATTCAACCAATCTGAATGCCGAAAAACTGACTTGTTTACAGGAACTTTGTAACGACACCCTTTTTGTAAAAGCTTTCCGATACGAAATCAATCAGACCTTGAAAGACGGAACTGAGCAGCAGAAAAAACTATTAAAGCAGTATCTCAAAACAGTTGAAGAACAGGGAAAAGCCACAGCGCCCGAAGGCGAGCTGGAGCTGAAAGGTGAAACCGAAAGCGGCATGAAATTCTATGGCCCGAAAGATTCGGATTCGGGAAAAAAGAAAAATAAAAAACGATGAAGACAACTAAGAATTCACTGGTTGATCAATACATCCTTCAATTTGATAAGGAAACGCAGCTGATGCTGGAGCAACTGCGCGCCATCATCCGCAAAGCCGCTCCCGAAGCCGAAGAAGTCATCAGCTATCAAATGCCCGCTTATAAATTAAATGGCATGTTGGTATATTTTGCAGCGCACACAAAACACATTGGTTTTTATCCGACCAATTCGGGCATTACTGCTTTTGAAAACGAGCTCAAAGAATTTAAAACCAGCAAGGGCGCAGTTCAGTTTCCTCTTGATAAGCCGCTTCCGGCAAAGCTGATTGAAAAGATTGTGCGGTTTCGGGTGAAAGAAAATCTGAAAAAGCTGTAAATCCAAATTGAATTATTAAATAAGCATATCTAGGCTACCACGCCTGGTGACATCCTGATTGCGATAGCCATCGCAATGTTTCAGGATCTGACAGGCGTGGCTCATCCACCGTAGATCCTGATCTGCATCAGGATGACACGGTGGATGATGAATAAGATTAGAGAACTATCATGTATCAAAATGTTTGGTGTATCTTGTACTCCGCGCATTGGGCAACCTTTATAAACATTGAACCTTTTGAACCAGATAACCTGATACGAAAATTGAATTCCCATCGTTGATAATACAAAAAAGTATGCGTGCTGTTTTAACCATAGGAATGTCTTTTGTTTTAATATTGTCATTGCATGCTCAGACCGATTCTGTGCTGCTGGCAAAATTAAATTCCGTCGGGTTAAAGACCGATTCAAAATCCATTGACCGGTACACTGGCGCGCGGTCATGGGGATTGGTTGGATACTCGGATCGTTTTGTAGTTGATGAAACTGAAATTACGGTGGCCGAGTGGCTTGAGTATATTTGCTATCACGATTTTGAAAAATATCCATCCTATACCAGTGGCCGCCATATGCAGATAACAACAACTTCTGCTGAGGAGCAGTCCTGGTTGATAGCTGCCAAATATGATACAACCCTTTTTCCAATACCTCAGGTGCTGAATAACTCGCCAATAGACTTTATTACGAAACCCGGAAATGAATGTGCTTTTCTCACGGCGGAAGGATTACATGGAAAGATTCTGCTGTTGGTACCCATTGACACTTTGCTCAATAAGGAAAAACGTAACCGATTAGTATCCTATTTAAATACGCCGATATCAGGTATAAGTTATAATCAGGCTCTTGCATTCTGTAAATGGCGCACAGCCGTCGACAGCGTAATTCTGAAAAATCAATTGGAAGGGTACAATGCTACTATTGGTGAGAAAGCTAAATTGCTGTATGAATATCGCTATATGAAGGCTTTCCGATATACCCTCCCCTCTGCTGAACAATTTGATTTAATGAATCCAGGCATTGATAGCATAACAAAAAACAGGCAGGCAACATTCAATTACAGAAATGCCTGTCGGAAAAATGCTGACTTGTATGGACATGGTCCCGTAAATGTATTTGAATATGTAGAACCCTATTATTCCAGAAAGAATTACAAGGTGACACATATTCAGGGAAATGTAGCAGAAATGATTTCTGAACAAGGCATTGCAAAAGGAGGAAGTTATTATCACCCTGCTGCTGAAAGCTATCCCGGTAATGTAATCACGTATACAAGCCCTGCCCCATGGCTTGGCTTTAGGTGCGTCGGAATAAAGTATGAAATTGAAAATTAGTCGTTAAAACACCAGCTTCTTCATAATCGTTTCGAGCGTTTCAACCGGAATGGATGTTTCGGCATTAATGACAATGGTCATGCGCAAATCGGAAAACAATACCACCAGCACATTCATTTGAGTTTCACCGCTTGCCTGATAATTATTGGTGCCCAGATACGCCTTCTTTCCATCAATTGAATATTCATTTACAGGGATGAATTCATCGTTTCCGGAAGTGATTAAATCATAAAAGCTGACATGAAAAGCGGTCAGGGCTCCATCGAGCTCATTCACCGTAAACAAAGCCGAGTAAACAGCAGGATCTTCGGCTGTGATGGTGCATGTATAGCCTTCCACCTGAACACCTTTGACAGCTTTGTCGAATTGAGCGAAATTTATTGCAGCATTCAATGGAATATCTTCCTGAGCAAAAGTTGTAAAAGCAGCTATTACTGCCATCAGTGAGAAAATAAGTTTTTTCATAGTGTTTTGAGTTGTTTTGTTTGAACGGTGCAAATGTATGTACAGAAATCAGTAAAACGCAGATAAATTTAAATAGTTTTGAACAAAGTATTGACATACAGCATTTCAGAAATAAATATATAATCGTGGGATTTGACAGCTAAAGCAGTAACAATAAACAGTTGATTCAACGACTATATCGTCATTATTGATTTATACTACACGCCAATCGAAATCCTGTGTCAAAAAAAAGTCGATCACTGCTGAAGCATCTGCGGGAATAACTCGTGCATTGGTCAGGCATACTAGCCATACTTCCACCTCTGATAATTCTAAATGAGCCTTTTCGGCAAACCGGATTTATTGCGCCTTCATAAAAGGTATCTGTAATGATATATCCATCCACTTTATCACAATAATCAGCGCACCATTCGCGCGCATTGCCGTGCATATCATAAAGACCCCAGTCATTTGGATGATAACTTCCAACTGGTCTTGTTATTTCATACTGTCTAATCGTACCGGTTTTATCAGTTTGGTAAGAAAAGGCATAATTTGCCTGAGATGTATTTATACTATCACCTGTATTAAAAAGAGTATTTGTACCTGCACGGCAGGCATATTCCCATTCTGCTTCGGATGGAAGCCGGTATAATTTGTTCGTGATTTTGCTAAGCCATTCGCAATACGCGGTAGCCTCATCCCAGCTAACACCCACAACGGGTTTGTTTCCGCAACCACTTTTGTATTGATACGGCATTTCTTTACCCGTTGCATCGCAATAAATTTTGTACTGATCAAAAGTGACCTCAGTCATTCCGATATAAAAATTGCTGAGTTCAACTGAATGAGGTGTATCATAGAAAATTGGTTCATTTATGCTATGAACAGTGTATTCTTTTCCCAAATCCGAATTATAACCCATGATAAAGTGTCCTCCATGTATGGCAATCATGTCAATATTAATTCCATTGACTGCTTCAGTGAAATTTTCAAATATAGCAATTGTTGAATCACTCTCTGTTTGAGCAATTCCTGATTTAAATATTGCCAATAATAAAGACAAAGTCATCAAAATTATTCTTTTCATAAGTAGTTTCATTTGTTGAAAACGGACTATTTCGGATTTAGTGATTGTATAGATGCACGGATTTGTAAAGTGAACAAACAATTATGGTTTTTACTGTATTTCAAACGTTGCAATATAACAACTTGAGTGATATTTCAACATTACTTTTTCCTTATACTGTACTCAATTTGTTTTGTTGCTGAAAGTCACGCCCTCATTTCGACCCTTCGGCCCTTCGACAGGCTCAGGGTCCTCAGGAAGGCGCACGCTCAATGATCGGGCGGGATGTGCGTTGTGCTCTGCGCGTTGCGCATTGTGCTACACCACGCCGCCATCTTTTACTTCAAACAACTGAATATGCGCCTCATGTCCAATGATATCTTCCATCCGCATTTTGTGCGTGTCGGTAATAAACACCTGACCAAACGGCTCGTGACATACCATGCTGATGAGCAGCCTAACCCGCTCCGGATCGAGCTTATCGAATATATCATCGAACAATAAAATCGGCGTCATGCCTGTTTTGTCAACGGTAATGAGGTATTGCGCCATCTTGAGCGACAGCAGAAAACTTTTTTGCTGACCCTGACTTCCGAAGCGGCGCACCGGATTTTCATTCACCATAAAAATATAATCGTCGCGGTGAATGCCCTGTGTGGTAAAGCCGGCTCCGAAATCGTTGCGGAAGCTGTCGCGCAGAATATCACGCATGTCGCGCTCGTTGAGCATCGATTCATAAATAATTTCAGCGTTGTCGCCGTTGCCGGTCAAACGCCCGTGCATCTGATCGAAAAACACACGCATGTCGCTCTGATACTTGCCGCGCATTTCGTGAATACGCTGACCGTAATTCACCAATTGTGCATTCCAGACTTCCAGATCATTAAAATCGCCGCGACCACGTTCGCCCATATCTTTCAAGGCTTTGTTGCGTTGCATCAGCACTTTGTTGTAGCGGATCACATCGTCGAGATAGGTTTTATCGAATTGCGAAATCACAGCATCGAAGAACCGGCGCCGGACTTCAGCGGCATTGTTGATCAGATCGATATCGCCCGGCGTAATCATGACCACCGGAAATGCACCGATGTGTTCCGAAAAGCGCTGGTATTCCTTATCGTTGCGTTTTACTTTTTTCTCGCCACCCGATTTCACCGAAACCGACACTTTTTCCGAAACACCCGAAGGCATTTCGAATTCACCATTGATGGCAAAGAACTCGTAGCCAAAACGGATACAGTTCTGGTCGCTGCCACCGAAATAGCTTTTGGTGAAACTCAGATAATGAATGGCATCGAGAATATTGGTTTTGCCGGCACCATTGTTTCCGTAGAAGCAATGCACGTTTCCGTTGAAGTTCAGCGAAACCTCTTCGTAGTTTTTAAACTGATTTAAACGCAGCGATTTTAATTTCATGAATGCTCCTTTCGTTTTTCTTTCAGACACATGAACATAGCCGACACCGCACTGCGGGCGATTATAACATCGCGTGGTCCGCCCAGTTTCAATTCCTGCGTAAGCACACTTTTATCCGAAGCCACCGCCAGCCATACCAGACCGACCGGTTTATCGGGTGTGCCGCCATCGGGGCCGGCAATGCCACTGACTGCCATGGCAAAATCGGTATTCAGAATTTGCCGCGCATGGGTTGCCATCTCGCTTACAGTCTGTTCGCTTACTGCCCCATAACGCTGTAAGGTTGTCGGGCTGACATTGAGAAGTTTTTCTTTAATTTCGTTGGAATAGGCCACCACACTGCCTTTAAATGCAGCCGAGCTTCCGGGTATCGAAGTTATTAAATGGGCAATATAGCCACCCGTGCAGCTTTCGGCAGTACAAAATGTTTTTCCTGAATCAGTCATTTCGCGCAACAAAGTCGCGGCAATGGGTTCATCAATACTGGTTACAAAATATTCATCCACCAGTGGCATAACATCATCAAATAATTGCGTCAGCAATGCCCTGCCCTGTTGCTCGTTATCGGCCAGGTGACTCAGTCGCAGACGAATGATACCGGGCGCAGGCAGATAAGCAAGACTTACATTGTCCGGGAGTTTTTCTTCCCACGGTTGAATGCGATCGCTCAGCCACGATTCTCCAATACCGCTGAATACGCGGGTTTCGTGCACATATACCTGATGGCCGCAAATTCTTTTCAAATGTGGTATTACCGCTGTTGAAAACATTTCCTTCATCTCGAAGGGAACACCCGGCATAACAAAAATGTGGGTTGATCCATCTTCGAAATACAGACCGGGAGCCGTCCCCAGCTTGTTGAACAACACTTTGGCGCGATCGGGTACCATGGCCTGCCGGCGGTTCACATCGGTTAATGGCCAGCCGCGCTTCGAAAACATTTCTTTGATTCCGTTCAGCACTTCTTCGTTTTCCTGCATCTCGCATTCGAACATATCGCATAAAACCTCGCGGGTGCGGTCGTCGGATGTTGGACCAAGGCCGCCGGTAGTGATAACAACCGGAGCAAGTTCTGTTGCATAATAAATAGCATCGCGGATTTCGGACATGTTATCGCCAACGCTGAAACGTGCTTTTACAGTAAAGCCCAGTTCGTTCAGCCGCATGGCGAGCCAGGCCGAATTGGTATCGATGACCTGACCAATCAGTAATTCATCGCCTATTGTGAGTATCGCTGCATCCATAGGACAAAAGTAGAAAAAAGAGTTTAGAGGAATAGTTTAGAAAAATGAAGTTTTGAACGTGGTTATCAGCAACGATATTCGCATTGTCCGATCGCAGTGAGGATATGGGATCGTCGTTGCTAAAGCGATGAGCTGACTCGTTTTCGGTCACAACGATTCCATATTCTGCGCAAAGTCTAATCTCTTCAAAGTCAATTCAGCTCCGAACGATGGAATATTGTGACGCACGCAACGATATCCCATCGTCCGATCGCAGTGAGGATATGGGATCGTCGTTGCTAAAGCGATAAGCTGACTCTTTCCGGTCACAACGATTCCATATTCTGCGCTTCGCTCCGAACGATGGAATAATGTGAAGGTTGCAGTTTTTTTACAGCCACTTCACCAGGTTAAAATCCTGCAGATGTGGCAGCACCGGATTTGAAGGACGCAGGCGGATGGCATAATCAAATACGCCTGAACGCGGATTGGGGATAACTACTTCGTAGGTAGCCTGTCCATTGCCGATATTTTTTACTTTCATTTCGCATTTGAAAGCAATATGACGAACGTATCCTTTTTCCTTTTGCCCGAAAATAATATCCAACGCCAGGTCTTCGGCCCGCAATTCACCCAGATTTAAAGTAACCGATGCCACAAAATCCTGTCCCAGCAACAATGGACTGGCCGTACTATCGTGAACATGAATTTCGGTGGCCGTAATCTGATCCCAATTGCGCATCACCCGCCGCTTCCACGATGAAAGGGCGCGGGCAGCAGCATAATTGTCTTTACGCAAATCGCGGCTACGGGCAGCTTGTGGATGATAGAATTTTGAATAATACTCGTCAAGCATGCGCTTCATGGTAAAATGCGGCGCAATGGCTGTGAAATTTTTGCGGATAAACGCAAGCCAATCGGCAGGGATGTCGTTTTGTTCGCGTTTATAATACAATGGCAGTATTTCTTCTTCGATCAGATTGTATAAAGTTTCGGAATCGAGTTCATCCTGTAGCGACTGATCGCTGTAAGTGCGCGCCTCTTTCAATGCCCATCCTCCTTTTGGGACATAGCCTTCGGCCCACCAGCCATCGAGCACGCTCAGATTCAGCACACCATTCAGACAGGCTTTGATACCACTGGTACCACTGGCTTCGAGTGGCCGTGTAGGTGTATTGAGCCATACATCGACCCCGGCCACCAGCATGCGGGCAACTTCCATATCGTAGTTTTCTACGAAAATAATTTTCCCGGCAAACTCGGGCATGCGCGAAATTTCGATGATGTACTTAATATAATCCTGCCCGGCTTTATCGGCTGGATGAGCTTTTCCGGCATAGACGAAACGAACCGGACGCGTTTTGTCGTTGACAAGTTCACGCAGTTTGTCCAGATTTTTAAACAGCAGATGTGCGCGTTTATATGTCGCAAAGCGGCGCGCAAAGCCAACATACAGCGCATTCTCGTCGAATTGTTCCAGCACATTGATAATGTGTCGCGGCGATTCCTGCCGGTGCGTCATATCGCGGACCAGCTTGTTGCGCAGCATATCGAGCAGTTTTCCTTTGAGTGTTTTCCGCATATTCCACAATTCGTCATCCGGAATACGATTGACGAATTCCCAGCTGGCAGGATCGGCCTGATCCGATTTAAGCGGATCAAATTCATATTTCTTTGCAAGATTCTGCATTTCCTGGCTGCACCACGTTGGAAGATGTACCCCATTGGTGACATAATCGATATACAATTCTTCGGAGAAAAATCCCTGATATAAATCGGTAAACATTTCGCGCGTAACACAGCCATGGATGCGGCTTACACCATTCACCTCCTGCGATCCGCTCATAGCCAGGATACTCATGCTGTACTTCTCGTCAACATTGTCGGGATTTAGTTTTCCCAGTGCGATAAATTCTTTCCACGATAAATTCAGCTTTTCGGGAAAATGCGCAAAATACATACGCATCATATCTTCGCTGAAAGCATCATGACCGGCCGGAACCGGAGTATGTGTCGTGAACAAAGTCTGCGCCCTGATAATTTCAAGTGCCTGCTGAAACGACATGACATTATTCTGGACAAAATTCTTCAGCCGCTCCAGTATTGAAAACGCTGCATGTCCTTCGTTGCAATGGTAAATATCGAAAGACAATCCCAGATATTCAAGCATTTTCACGCCACCAATGCCCAGCAGAATTTCCTGTTTCAACCTGTTTTCCCAATCGCCGCCATAAAGCTTGTGGGTAATCTGGCGATCGTGTTCGTTGTTGTCTTCAATATCGGTGTCGAGTAAAAACAAGCGAACCCGCCCCACATGAACTTCCCAGACTTTTGCTACGACCAATCGTCCCGGAAAACTGACCGAAATTTTGACCCACTCGCCTTTCAAATCGCGCACAGGCAGCATAGGCAGATTGCTGAATTTCTGAGGAATATACTCCGAAATCTGCTCTCCGCCTGCCGAAAATGTCTGATTGAAATATCCATGACGGAACAGAAGTCCAACCGCCGACATACGCACACCACTGTCCGAAGCCTGTTTGAGATAATCGCCGGCCAGTACGCCCAGACCGCCGGAGTATAGTTTCAGCGATGCATGAAAACCATATTCCATGCAGAAATACGCCACCGAAGGCCTTTCATCGTCGAGCGGTTGATCCATATATTCTTCGAAATCACGGAAGACCATGTCAAGTCGCAGCAAAAATTCCGGATTGGTGGCCAGTTCATTGATTTCTTTAAGCGACATGAGTTCGAGCATGGCCAGCGGATTGTAGCCACTACGTTCCCACAACTGCGGGCTGATGGATTCGAAAAGTCTTATTGCAGCATGACTCCATGTCCACCAGATATTTTTACTCAGGCGCATGAGCTTGCTTAATCGTTCGGGCAATTCCGGCTTCACATATATCTTGCGCCAGTTTGGTTCGGGCCTGCCTGCTTTTTCCAATACATGCTCCTGTGGTAAAGATTTTTTACTGAACTGATCCTGCCGGCGAACAGACAATTGAATTGCCCGGTGATACGCATCGAAATAATGCTTTGACAGATTTTCCCACAAAGCTTCCTGCGATGCATGCAGCGCACTTTCGCGATGCTGCTGAAATTCCTCGCGCGAGCATGAGGCCCATTCCAATATATATCGCGATATTTCGCTGACCACAAAATCGGCGTTGTAATCATCGCGTTCAATTACTTTTACACCACCGTTTACTTTTCCTGCATCCTGCATCCAGACGCCAAATCCGGCAAGCGTTGTGGTTACCGTTGGTATATGAAATGCCACTGCTTCAAGAGGTGTATATCCCCAGGGCTCGTAATACGAAGGGAAGACCGAAAGATCGCATCCAATCAGAAAATCGTAATAGTTGAAATTAAGTAAGCCATCATTTCCATCGAGATAGCTTGGAATAAAGATTACATTTACATTGCTGTCAACATCGCTCTGCAAGCCATTGTTGCGTATTGCCTGCATAATAGCATCGTTGTCTTCGTTAAACAAATAATGCGTAAGATTGCCAGGTGTCTGCGTTGTTTCATCTTCGGTCATGCATTGTTTCACATCCTGACGAACACCGGCATTGTTGGCCGGCACCGCAATAATGGCAACCACATCGCGATCGGTTTTGTGCTGACGCTTCAAATCGGCCAGCGCTTCAATAAACAAATCAATGCCTTTGTTGCGGAATTCGTAGCGGCCCGAATTAATGACATATAAAGTATTGTCAGAAACTTCTTTTCCGATCACACTGCGCACCAGACTTTTTAATAATTTCCTCGAGGCTGCGCGCCGGTTGTTGAATTCTTCTTCGTGAGGTATAATGGTATCTTCAAAACCATTGGGAGTAATGAGATCGGGCTTTTTCGACAGAAAATGCGCACATTCCTTTCCGGTGATTTCCGAAACAGTTGTAAACACATCGGCGTGTTGTGCACTCAGTTTTTCGAGACTGAATTTCGATAAAACATTCAGCTCGCGCGCCATCGCCTCCGGATTGTATTCTTCCATTTTGCTATAGAGCGGAAGATTCATTCCTGCAACTGAACGTCCCATCACTGTGGCATGCGTTGTAAAAACACATCCTGCCTGTGGCACACGGTCTTTGAGATACAAAATTCCCGCACCGGTCATCCATTCGTGAAAATGAGCTGCAATGCGGTCTTCGGAGGTTACATTGTAATTGTAGAAATGCTCTATCAATCGTCCGGCCTCGTATCCGAAAAGTGTGGGCTCAACATAATCCCAGCCCCCGTAGAGCGAATCGAGTTTGTATTTTTCCCAAAGCTCTTTAAAAACAATGTCTTTTTTTGAGTACAAGCCGGAAAAATCGAGCAGGATAGCAATGGGATTTCCGGCCACATGCCAGCGCCCGATACGGAAGTGAAAACCTTCCATACGCGCTTTACTCACCCATTGTGGATGAATGCTGTTATCTTCGGTAAAAACCTCGGCAGGCAACTGACCTGAGTGAATGTCGGGGCCAATCATCATATAGCCGGTTTCAATGCGTTCGCTGATGCGCAGCGCTTTGGTAGCTATCACCGTGTTTATTCCACCCACTTTATTACAAACTTCCCAACTGACTTCAAACAGAAAATCCGGTTTCTCAAATTGTTGTGTACTCATTCAAACTGAATTAAAAAAAATCGGGGCAATATACCCGTTCTGACAAAAATACTATTCTATTAAGAACCTGATATTAAATTGTGGATAAAAAAAGGGGTAATGGTTGAAAACTCGGACTAATTTCACATTTGAAGAAGTATTTGAAATGCCTTTTTCCGTTTTTTCCCAAATACAGATTCATTTACCGGATCACAAGAAAACAATGATCGATATCATGATCAGCGGTAAATATTAATGTTGAACAAACAACAGTATTTTATACTTTAGAATCATTCAATCATCCATTTTTCTACTATGATTATAGGAATTCCCAAAGAAAGGCTGGCAGGTGAACTGCGCGTTGCCATTACGCCTAAAACCGCACAGCGACTACTGAAGAAAGGTTTCATTGTTCAGGTTGAAGCCGGTGCAGGCGTTCAGGCAGGTTTCAGCGATAACGATTTTATTCAGGCTGGAGTGCAGATTATTCACCATGCCGATCAATTGCTGTCATCGGCCGATATTATATTGAAAGTACAACCACCGGTTGAAGACGAAATTGGAAAAATGAAAGCTGGTGCCGTTACGCTGAGTTATTTGCGGCCTGCGCAAAATGAGGCGTTGATGAAAATACTGGCCGGTCACAACATCAACGCCATTGCCATGGATGCCATTCCACGCATTTCGCGGGCACAAAAAATGGACGTACTTTCTTCGATGGCCAATATTGCCGGTTACCGTGCTGTGATTGAAGCAGCCGGATATTATGGCCGCTTTCTGAACGGACAGATTACCGCTGCGGGCAAAGTGGAACCGGCTAAAGTACTGGTAATCGGAGCCGGTGTGGCTGGTTTGGCGGCGCTGGGTGCAGCCAACTCAATGGGAGCCATAGTGCGCGCTTTCGACACCCGCAAGGAAGTTGCCGAGCAGATACAATCAATGGGAGCTCAGTTTCTGACAGTCAGTGTTGATGAAGACGGCGCCACATCGACCGGTTACAGCAAACAAATGAGTCAGGCTTTTATTGATGCCGAAATGGAATTATTCCGGCGCCAGGCTGCTGAAGTTGACATTATTATCACCACTGCTCAGATTCCCGGCAAACCGGCTCCCAAACTGATTCTTAAAGAACATGTTGCGCTGATGAAACCCGGATCGGTCATTATTGATCTGGCAGCTTCAAGCGGTGGAAACTGTGAATTGACGCGCGATGGCGAAGTTTACACCACTGACAATGGTGTCATCATTGCGGGTAAAACCGATCCCCTGCCTGGTCAGGCCAGCCAGCTCTACAGCAGCAATTTATGCAATCTGCTCGACGATATGGGCGATGCCGCCGGCTTTTCAATCAATATGGAAGATGATATCATCAAACGAGCCATGGTGACCTATCGTGGTACTGTAAACTGGCCACCCGAGCCACTTCCGGTATCTGCGAAGCCTGCCCCGAAAACAGCAGCAGCAGCAAAACCGCCAACAGAGCCACAAAACAATGCCCGCCGCAAAACCATATCATCGGCCATCTGGCTGGCGGTGATCGGCGGACTTCTGTATTTGCTTGGACAGTATGCACCGCCGGTATTTATGGGACATTTCACTGTGTTTGTACTGGCCGTATTTGTTGGCTGGCAGGTGATATGGAATGTGACCCATGCCCTGCACACTCCGCTTATGTCGGTGACCAATGCCATCAGCGGCATCATCATTATTGGCGGATTGCTGCAGATGACCGATGAAATCAACAGTACTGTTTCTGTTATTGCATTTGTGGCTGTACTGATTGCCAGCATCAATATCGTTGGCGGATTTCTGGTTACCCACCGCATGTTGAACATGTTTAAAAAATAAGATCATGATTACATTCGAAATACAAACAGCCGCTTATTTATTTGCGTCGATTCTTTTTATTCTGAGTCTGGGTGGATTGTCGTCGCAGGAATCGGCCAAGCGAGGCGTTTTCTTCGGCATTGCAGGAATGTTTATTGCCGTGCTGGCAACGGTTTTGGGAAAACAATCCGAAGGACATATTTATATTCTGACCGCCATTCTGATTGCATCGGTGATTGGAATTCTGGTTGCCCGAAAAGTTGAAATGACCGCTATGCCGCAACTGGTGGCCATTCTGCACAGCTTTGTGGGATTGGCAGCTGTGCTCGTTGGCTTCGGTTCTTTTCTCAATCCGGATACCGCCAGACTGCACGGATCGGAATTTACCATTCATCTGATTGAAATTTTCATTGGTGTTTTTATTGGTGCCATCACCTTTGCCGGATCGGTTGTAGCCTGGGGAAAACTGCAGGGAACCATTCGCAGCAAAGCGCTGGTTTTTAAAGGACGTCATGTGCTGAATGCACTGATGGTGGCCACTTCGGTTGTGCTCGGAATTTTATTTGTGATGCAGCACGAAACCAATGGGATGATGTGGTTGCTTGTTATGACCGGCATTGCACTCATTGTTGGATTTATGCTGGTGATGGGAATTGGTGGTGCCGATATGCCTGTGGTGGTTTCAATGCTCAATTCTTACTCTGGCTGGGCCGCAGCAGCAGCGGGCTTTATGCTGGGCAACGATTTGCTGATTGTTACAGGCGCTTTGGTGGGCAGTTCTGGTGCCATCCTGTCGATAATTATGTGCCGCGCCATGAACCGCTCGTTTATATCGGTCATTCTGGGCGGATTCGGACAAACCACGCACACAACCGCCGCCATGGAAGGCGAAGTGACATCGGTCAGCCACGACGAAGCCGCACGAATTCTGAGCGAAGCAAAATCAGTGGTAATAGTTCCCGGCTATGGAATGGCCGTGGCCAAAGCACAGTATCCGGTGCATGAATTATCCCATCTGCTTGCTGCACGCGGCACTCAGGTTCACTTTGGCATTCATCCGGTGGCAGGACGTTTACCCGGACACATGAATGTGCTGCTGGCCGAAGCCAATGTGCCCTATGATATTGTCCTTGAAATGGATGAAGTCAATCCCGATCTGCCATCGACCGATGTGGTGCTGATTATCGGTGCCAACGA
>CAYSCE010000048.1:0-13867 GCA_964429475.1 uncultured Bacteroidaceae bacterium
TGCGCCTTTCAATGCCGAAATTACCATCAGCGACGATTATCTCTTCCCCGCTCCTGATGCTGATTTACGAATTATCACAACCCCGGGTCATTCCGCCGATTCCATCAGTCTGATTGTGGACAATGAAGTTGCCATTGTGGGCGATGCTATGTTCGGAATCTTCCGCAATCATGTGTTCCCGCCTTTTGCCGACGACATTCCGGAGATGATCCGCAGCTGGGGCAAATTGCTCGATACCGGCTGCACCACTTACCTTCCGGGCCACGGCCGCGCCATCAGCCGGGAACTATTAGAAAAAGAATACAAGATTTTTTCTAGAACAGTATAAGCTTCGCTGGGCATGCGTCTCCTGACGCGGTTGCAACGCTGGGCATGCGTCTCCAGACGCTCGCCCACAAGCTTTACTCAACAACAATATCCAAATCTGCCATTAGCCCCAGCACACCGGGATAGGCGAATTTCGCTTTCTTCAGTTTATTCTGTGACGGAAAAATAATATAATTCCATGATGTTCGGAAGTCGCATCCGGAGAGGTTGCAGCGCTCGAAGTTAGTCATTTCAAAATCGCAATTATCAAACAAAGCCTGCGTCAGATCACATTCTGCAAAAAACGCTTCGCGAATGGAGCAATGCATAAACCGGAGTTTTTTCAGATTGTTTTTCAGAAACACTGCATAATTCAAAACGCACTTTTCGAAAGTCACTGAAAAAACATATTTCGAGCATTTGCCGAACTCAACGCCCTGCAGCTTGCAATCATTGAAAACCACTTCGGAATACACGGTATTGTCCATTTTGCACATGGTCAGATCGCAGCCGAAAAATTCACACGTTTCGAAGTTGAATTTGCTCAGATCCTGACCCGCAAAGCTGCAATTCTTAAAGGTACAGTTTACAAAATCGTTATCGTTCAGAACAGAAGTGCCGGAGATGGTTTTGTTGGAAGTCATTAGAATAGAATTGAAGATGCAAACGTAATTAAAAATGCTTAATAATTTGCTGGCATTCGGAGATACTGGGAACACCAATTAAACACATTTTGCACCCTAAAATATATGACACGTTAGGCTGCTGTCATCCTGAGTTTCGCTCCTGTTGCACGTTTCATGGAATAGCTTGCGAAGTATCGAAGGAGACAGCAGTCCCGCTGCCGTTCGTCCCTGCCCGCTGCGCAGCAGGCGGGGATACATTTGAAGCTTTTTCTTTTCAATGCCAATTCTTCAAATACTCAGAATGACAGCGGGGTTAAAATATCAAAAGGGGCAGTTACATAACAATCATCCCCCGTGATGGAAATACATGTTTAGATTTTTATTTGAATTATTTATAATTTCATTTTCTCCGTACATTTGTCTGAATAAATTAGTAAAATGAAACCGGAAGATTTCGGATACAACGAAGCACTGGAACAATTCAGAAAAGACAATAACCTGACGGAATTCAGCGTGGCACGCGTGATTGCAGAGCACAAGGAGCGATACATCATTGTATCGGATCAGGGCGAATGCGATGCCGAAATCACCGGCAATATGCGTTTTTCAGCCTGTGGCCGCGAAGACTTTCCTGCAGTCGGCGACTGGGTTGCAGCCACCATTTATGATTCCGGCACTGCACTTATTCATAAAATATTTCCACGCTCATCGGTCATTCAGCGTCAGGCAATTGGCTCTGCAGGCGACATTCAGATTATTGCCACCAATGTTGACTGTGCATTGCTGGTGCAGGGTGCCGATCGCGATTTCAACATCAACCGGCTTGAGCGATATCTGACAATCTGTTACAATTCGCGCGTAGAGCCGGTTGTAGTAATGACAAAAATTGATTTATTTGAAGAAAACCACATTACAGAAATACTGAACAGCATCCGTCAACGCCTTCCGGAAATTACGGTAATGGCCATCAGCAGCGAAACACAGCAGGGATACGATAAACTGAATGCGTTTTTTGAGCAAGGTAAAACCTATTGCATGCTCGGCTCATCGGGTGCCGGAAAATCGACTTTGCTCAACCATCTGACAGGCACCGAAACAATGAAAACCCGCTCGCTGAGCGACAGTACAAATAAAGGCCGTCATACCACCACCCACCGCGAAATGTTTGTGCTGCCCAACGGCGCACTGATGATTGATAATCCGGGCATGAAAGAAGTCGGTATCGCCAATGCGTCGGCCGGACTGGAAGCCACTTTTGACGACATTGTACAATTGGCAAAACAATGCCGTTTCAAGGATTGCACTCACACCAGCGAGAGCGGATGCGCCGTCCGTGAGGCCGTTGACAAGGGTGAGATTGATCCGGCGTCGTTTGAGAATTTTCTGAAACTTGAAAAAGAAAAAGAGCATTATGAATCCACCAAAGCCGAGCGAAAACAGAAAGACAGAGCTTTCGGTAAAATGCTGAAAAATTATAAAAAGGGAAAATACAAGGATAATTTTTAATTACCTTTACTCTTCAAAACCATTCATCATGACCTCCACCATCAGCATCTGCGGGCTCGATTGCAGCACCTGTCCCGAATACGGAAAACAATGTCAGGGCTGTGTTGCCAGCCAGGGAAAAATTTTCTGGGCAATTCATTACAACATGGATAAATGTCCGCTGCACAAATGCTGCACCGATGAACATAACTACGCTCATTGCGGCCAGTGCGAGCAGCTTCCGTGCAAGACCTATTTCGACATGCGCGATCCCTCATACACCGAAGAGCAGCATCTCGAAGGAATTAAAAACAGAGTGGCCGCGCTGAAGCAATTGTAGTTTACCACTCGATTTTATACGAGATGGCCGGAATGAAGTATGGATCGGCTTTCAGGAGTACTGTACCCGATTGCTCGTCCCATTCATATCCTTCATAATCTTTTTCTCCAAGGACATTAATCATCTGAACAGACCACACAGATGTATGATTCCGTTTATTGATGCGGTAATTCAGCGCAAGGCTGACGATCTGAGCATCCGGTTTTTTGGTTTCGAATATTTTTGAATCATCAAATATCACCTGTTGCGCAGCCATGCTGGAAGCATAATCGACGGTTTCGGTGCGGTCGCCGCCCATAAAACACAGACGCAGATTGAGATTCAGTAAATTGGTTTTATTGCGGCCCACTTTCCATTCATAACCACCAAGCAGATTTACAACATAATGCTTGTTGAACCGCGTATTGAATTCTTCGCCACTGGCGCTTGTATAGCGCGAATCGAACAGGCTTGCAGTTGCGAGATAATAGAACTGTCCTTTCAATGCCCGTTCAAGTGTAAAGTCAATACCGACGTTTTGTCCTGTTCCACCGCTCTTCAAGGGCTCATTCAGCAAATACACAGCTTCGGTATTGATCATTGAAAAGTTGTTGCTGAGCCCGACCGGAACATCGTACAGATATTGAAAATAGGGTTCGATTTTCAACCTGAGATTTTCTGAAAGTACGCGCTCATAGCCAGCTACCAGATGAAAAGCTTTTGTAGCCGGCAATTTCCGGTTTGGAAATGCACCCGAACTATCCTGGATGAAATAAATATTCAATGGCTCCGGGCGCGAATACAATCCGGCCGCCAGCGAAACAGTAGATAACGGACCACACTCAATCCGGCCACTGATGCGCGGTTCGGCAAGGATCTCCTCATTCAGATTGTTGTAAACACCATGGATTCCAGCCACTACCGAAACCCGCTCCGACAACGAAATTTTTGATTGGGAAAAAGCTGTAATCAACATGGAACTTCCTTTACCATCGATGGTTGATTGAAGGGATGTAGAATCGCTGAATGCCTGCTGAACGCGCACCAGAAAACTGTTTCCGCTAACCGAGAAACCACTTTTATTGGTGTGTCTGGCGGAGAATTTTTTCTGAATATATGTTCTGTTGCTGATTCGCTGATTCAATGATTTAATATTGTATTCTTCATGAAAATAATTGTCGGGCGTAAACGCAGACTGCGTCAGCTGCACACCATATCCTGTAAAGGAAACCACCGAACTCAGGAAAGTATTTGCATTAATCTGATGACGAAAATTCACACCTGTTGCACCGGTGAACATTCGGCTGTCGTATTGCAGCGCATCGCTCTCCAGCTCGCGTTCAGTTGAGTCGGCAATGGCATCGTGATGTTGCGAATCGCGTGCACCAAAGCCCCAGAAAGACCAGATGCTTTTTTTACAAGGAATATTTATTTTCCACGAAAGATCCTGATAATTCAGTTTTCCGGCTTCGGGCGGCAGGATGGGCTGCAGCAATGTCAGTGTCGAAAAACGGTAATTGAATAAATAGGTGGCGCGACTACCTTTTTTAAAAGGTCCTTCGCTGCTGACATCAATGCCATTGCTGCTGAGGCCAAACGCGTACTCGCGCTTATCGGGATTGCCCGAACGGAGCTTCATGTCGAACACCCCACTTAAGGCATTGCTGAACTCCGCAGTAAATGCACCCGTGTAAAAATCTGAATTGGCGAGCATCTGGCTGCTGAGCGCACATAATCCTCCGGCACCAAAAACAACCAGATCGGCATAATGATTCGGATTGGTGATTTCAACATCTTCGAGCCTCCACAACAGGCCTTTTGCCGGATTTCCGCGAATGACAATACCATTCGAAGTCAGGCCCGATGCGACACCTGCAAAAGCCGAAGCCAGCCGCGAAGGATCGTCAGCCGCACCGGCATAGCGATTGGCCTGCTCAACATTGATGCGGTTCACCCCCGACTGGGCCATACGCCCCATGCCATCATCCCTGGCATCCGAAGCAACAATATCAACTGTACGTAAACTTGTTGCTTTTTCGCTGATGCTGACATCCAGTATCACTTCCTTGCCGCTGCCAACCACCAGTTCCGGAATAGTTAGTGTTTCATATCCCAAAAATGTAATGACAATGGTGTGCCGACCAAGTGGTACTTTTTCAAGCCGGAACCGGCCTTCGTTGTCCGAAATGGTTCCGATCAGCGGATCACTTCCCTGAATAATAATGGTGGCTCCCGGAATGGGCGAACGGCTGTCGGCATCAATGACGGTGCCTTTCACCACCTGAAATATTTCCTGCGAAAATGCAACTTTTGTTAGAGAAAAACAGACCAATAGAATAAGCAATGCAAGGGTTCTCATGATTTTGTACTTTTGACAAAACAAAGTACCGCAATGTTGCTGTTAGTTGCAATACTGAAAAATCAGTAAATAATGGAAAATGACATTCTACAAAAAGTAATGATTCAGTACTCGGAATTACTGAACACGCAGCAATTCGATGTTGCGTCGTTGGATTATTCCATTGCCGAATATCATCGCAATCTGCTCAACAGGCTCGATGTAACTGGGACCTCCTGCATAGCGGTTTTTGATTTATGCCGTCAGAGGCACATATATATGTCCGATGGCTATCACAATATTATCGGACTCGATGCTGATGTAATCCGCAATACTCCTGAGATTGCAGATATTGACAGCCGTATGCATCCCGACGATCAGCTTGAAATGACCATTGCCGGAATGCACTTTCTGAAAATCGCCTTTGCATTGCCACCCAATCAAAAGAAGCTCTGCAAGCTGGTTGCTGAATATCGCGTCCGCAACCGGCATAATGAATACATACGCGTGGTTGAGCAGTTTCAGGCCATTGAACTCGACAAAAAAGGCAATGCCTGGCTGGCATTGTGTTTTATGGATATAAGTCCCAATCAGGAATTAAACGAACCATTCCGCTGCAAAGCCATGAATTTCAGTACGGGTGAAATGATGGATTGGGAAACAGAGAAAAAATCGATCAATTCTGCCAGCGAAGATACACTTTCACCACGCGAAAGCGAGATTCTGAGCCTGGTTGCGTCAGGGATGATGAGTAAGGAAATTGCTGACCGGCTGTATATTTCAGTACACACAGTAAATACACACCGCCAGCGGATTCTGGAAAAATTAGGCGCCGACAACAGTCGCGAAGCCATTGTTTATGCACAAAAGCTTGGACTAATCGCACTGTAAATCAGGGTTGCGCCTGCCGGTCAAGAAAAACCATTCCGTTCAGATGATCGATTTCGTGCTGAAAAATATGCGCCGTGTATTCGTGCGAAATATGCTCCGTGCAATGCGTTCCATCGGTTTTATCATAGGCAATATCAACCCAGATGGCACGCCACGAAGATCCTGACGTACTGGGAATGCTCAGGCAGCCGTCGGCACGTAACTTAACGGTATCGGAATACGCGGTTATGTAGGCGTTGTAATAACACTCAAACGGAGCTCCGGATTTATCATATCGCTTCACCCAGATGATTCTTTTGTTGATTCCCACTTGCGGAGCTGCAATTCCGACACCCGCATTGGCAGGATTGGTAACGGTTTTATACATCCGATCTTTCAATAATCCGAGATAATAAGAACCGAAATCATTCACATTCCCGCTGTTTTTTCGCAATATAAGCGAATCTTCGTATACATAATAATTGAGCACACGCATTCTGTCGTTGCTGCTGCCCGACGAAATCAACGCAATGTCTTCGTTGCTGAAATCGCCCGTAAAGTCACCTTTATCATAGCAGGCAACAAAAATTGTTGAAGAAATAATGACAGCTGAAAGAAAAGCAAATAATTTCATGTCAGTTGGTTTTGAAAAATCCGTGATGACGCAAATGTACTAAAAATTCGTTGAGAATCATGGCAGTAGCTCCCCAGATAATATGCGTATCGGCCATAAAACAGGGCGCACTGAGCCACTTCCCACGGTGGAAAAAACGATACTCGCTTCCTGATTTTTCTGAAGCCAGCCAGGCAAGATCAACCGTAAAAACCGACTGCACCTCATCCGGATCAGGCATAAATACTGGGATTTCGGAAACATATCCCACAAACGGATGAATGATGAAATTGGAAGGAGGAACATACAAATCCGTTAAGGAGCCAATGATCTGAACCGGTAATTGAACGCCTGTTTCTTCGATGGTTTCACGGATGGCGGTTTGCGAAAAATCAGCATCGGCGGGTTCAGCTTTACCTCCGGGAAACGAAATCTGGCCACTGTGAATGCCGTCGTATTCGGCTCGCTCGATAAAAGTAACATGAATCTGATTGTCTTTATTGAACAGCAATAATAAAACAGCACTGTCAACGGCGTCTGATACAGGCTTGCCAAGCTCGGGCCTGCGGCCGGAAGGCGCCATTTGCATATGGGCGGAAACGCCGGGCAAAGGAGTTTTATTTAGTATTGCTGCAATCTCATTCATAATTATTTACAAATATATAACTTCTTTCATATTTGTTTTTACCGTACTTTTGCAGCAAATCAATAAAGTCTCAACCAAAAAAACAAAAACATGAAAAAAACTGTTCTCTTTCTCATGGCTGCCATGATTTCAGTTGCAATGATCAGCTGCGGTGGTAAAAAAGAAGAAGCTGACAAAGACAAGGATGCTAAAAAATACGAAAGCAACAGCCCTGAAGGCGTAACCGAAGCTTACCAAAAAGCATTGGCAGACGTCGATTTCAAGAAAGCCAAAGAATTTGTGACTAAAGAATCCGAAGCCGGTGTTGATTTCATTGAAGCTATGATTACAGCCTTTGTACCTTTAGGAACTGATATATCAACAATGAAACGAAAAATCGAACTGAAAGATCTTAAGTGCGAAGAAAAAGGTGATGAAGCAACCTGCACTTTTTCAATTGACGGTTCTGAAGAAAAAGTCGACCTGAAAAAAGTGGATGGAGAGTGGAAAATCTTCATTGATATGGGCATTTTTGGTGGTGAAATGGACTTGGATTCTACCGAAGCAGAAACTGAAATGTAGTTTTTAGTTCATCGGATATTTTTGTCAGAAATGACAATGTAAACAGCCATCTAAACGGTATAAAAGCCAAAAAGATGGCTGTTTTCATATCCCGTAATTTTGCTTATTTAGCAGAAAATAATACTTTTGTATATCGAACCAATAAAACAACCAAAAACAAACCAATATGAAACGGAATTTCATTCTTATTGCAACAGTAATCATTGCTTTTGCTTTTGTAGGCTGCGGTGGTAAAGAAGGTGCCAAAACCCCCGAAGACGCCATCAATCAGTTTTATACTCATCTGAGTAAAAAAGAATTCAAAGAAGCCAAAGCACTGGCCACAACCGAATCGGCAAGCGAAGTTGAGAAAATCGAAAACGAACTCAGCAAAGCCAAAGAAAAAACCGATTTTAAAGTTGAAGACCTGAAATGCGAAACAAAAGAAGACGCTGCAACCTGCACCATGAAACTCAATGGCGAAGAACAGAAAATTGAGCTGAAAAAAGTTGATGGCAGCTGGAAAATCGTGTATAAATATGCTGCTCAAGAAGAAGCAAACGAAGACGATGCAGCAGGCCCCGATGAAGCTTATGTACCAGCCAGCGAAATTAAAGATGACGTAGAAGAAGAACAATAAGCCTCTTCTGAAATACTTTATTGCAGCAGCAATGAAAAAGGGATAAACACCCGGTTTCATTGCTGCTTTTGTTTTGAGGCTGTCTCATACCCCTCGATGGATTTGTAACTCTTCGGGGGGTGCCGAATTAAATATCAATGATCGTATTTCAACTTACAGTTCACCGTTACATCGGTGACCGAATAACAGGAAAAAGAATCGCAATTATTGGTAATCACATCTATTTTGCCGCCATCCACCACTACCATCTCTCCATTTTCGGTTTGATAGGTAGCCGCTACCGAATAGTATTCGCCAGGGGCGACCACAAATTCCTGACGGTTGTAATACAATGTGTCTTCAATCAGCAATTGACCGCTGTCGTAGCGGCCGGCATAAATCCGAACCGGTACATATGAATTAAGACCATCGGTTTTAATTTTCACCGTTAAGGTGCCGGTGGTCGGATAGGTCGAATAGCATTCTGAACTTTCACATGCATCGGCGCTTCCGAAATCGGTACACGACGCCAGTGATACTGCCAGAAAAACACAAAATATAAGGATGCAGCTTTTCATCTTGATTTATTTAAAAGGAATAATCCAGCCACCCGAAAATACAAAGTACACATTGGGTAAATCGTTTCTGAAATCGAGATAACGACAACCAAAAGACAGGGAGTAATGACGGGCAAACCACGTCAGATCAGCTGTAGGCGCTATTTGCCAGCCAGTCCAGGGCTTTGTTTCCATGCCGTCAAAACGCGCCCATGAAAATAATTCCTGAATACCGATTTCGGCCTGCAATCCCGAATTACGTTTGTGTAATACCCTGATGGCTTTGTACTGAGAAAAGTACAGAAATCCCCTGCTCTCCTGCAACTGTAGCGTTTCACCTGTATTTGAATAATCAAACAATACACGCTTTTCCCAAATGCGGCCCGAAATACCTGTTTTAAAACCTATTTTTGATTTCATTTCCATGGTGCCAAAACTCAGTCCCAGCGAATGATCCCTGAAATTAATGGTGAGTTCGGGTTTCACCAGCAGCCCATTAAAAACAGGTTTCCAGCTCAACGGCGCACCGGCACTGCGCACAGCATCGAGCAACTCTTTATTGTCGAGCCGGTACGCCATATCATGTATGGATTTCTGCTGGCTGCGGTCGCTAAATTCAGGCAACCCAAGTAAATAAACAATCGATTCATGACACTGCTTTCTGACAGCATCGCTGAGCAAGGTGTTTGCGCATGAATCGATACAGGGAGCATAGACCGCAGCACCATATCTCCTCAATACCGATGCGCTTGCAGTATCATTGTTCAAAATGGCCAGGTCAAACGGGGATTGGTCTGCAAGATTGCAAACATCAACAACAGCTCCGCGTTTAATCAGCATTTCGAGTAAATCAGGGAAACGAGCCTGTACAGCCATATGACAGATGCCGGAAGAATCTTTAGTCCGTGCAGAAATATCGGCACCATAGTACAAACACATATCGGTAAAAATGTACTGGCCACTTTCCACAGCAGTCAGTAAAGGTGTTTGTCCGGTTTTGTTGCGGCTATTGAGCCCGGAGCCATTCACAATCAGAAACTCACCAATACTGTCGCGCCCGTTTAAAGCAGCTACATGCAATGGAGTTCGTAGCTCCCCGTCTTTCAGATTCAAATTGGCTCCTGCCGAAACCAATACCCGCACCATGTTGAGATTTCCGCTGCTACAGGCGTAATGCAGCGCGCTTATACTGTCGGCATAACGATAATTGACATCCGCCTTTTTCAGAAGTGCGTATTTCACCTTCGGAAGATTATTTTCCCAGGCACCATCTAGAAGCGAATCGTTGTAATTCTGAGCCGATAAAACCGCCGGAAACAGCAGCCATGCTATTAAAAAAAGATAAAAACGCTGATAAACAGGAACTTTTTTGTACACCATACGTAAAAATTGGCAGAGTTGTTGAAGAAACAGTTCAAATATACAAAACCCCCACACACCATGAAAACAATAATTATGCTAATTTTTTGCGGGATGTCTGTCCTGGCTTTTGGACAGATCAATCCCAACGAAAATTCGAACAAGTACGCAGACCCTCAGAACATGGATGTTGTGTACACTGCCGAAGCCAAATGCACCTTAGGCGAAGACGCCATGTATAAAACTATTTACGCCGGAATTAATTTCAGCGACGAAGCCAAAAAAGCCAATATCAATGACAAGGCTTTGGTGAGCTTCGATGTGAATTTTGATGGTAAGTTACAGGATTTTGAAATGATTCATAAAGTAGGATACGGCATTGATGAACAGATTGTGGCCGCTATTAAAAAACTGACGTTTGAACCAGCCGTCATGAACGGAGTTAAAGTACGCCAGAATGTAATGCTCACTATACCGATTGTTACTTATCCTGAGATGTAATTTTCGCGCAACAGAACAACTTTTTTAAGATCTTCGCGGAGCTGACTCACACCAGCTCCGTTTTTTATTTTCGGAATTATTGCTTTTGATTGAATTATACTGCCGAAAATTGCCTGCAGATTTGGAATCATCTCAAACAGCAACGGCGACAAGGGAGCCGATGGACCTATTATGTACATGCGGGCATTGCTTTTCAGCAAACTGAGCATGTTTTCCAGACTTCCGTTGGTAAAACATGTCCCGGTTGCCAGTAAAACATCTGCATGCTGTAGACTCCCGGACATTTGGCTGAGCGGACTTAACTCAGGGTCGTCTTTTTTTAAATCAAACACACTGCACGATAAACCTGATTGTTTCAACTGATCAAATACACGGCGAATAAAGCCTGCCATAACAATGTTTTCGTGTTGCCCGGCAAGAATAACCTCAATCAGATTTTTTGTGCACAACGTATCGTTTGGCTTATTGACCCTGGCGTTGATTCTGAGTTGCATTTCGATGTGTTTCAGATACAGCGCGGCTTCGTCATAGTCTTCGGGCATATCGGGGACAGCAGCAATACCAATATTTCCATCGTTATCCTCAATGGTGGAAAAAACATCTCCGCATCTAGTAACAAAATCCGGAAAAGGTTTTTCGGCTTGTAAACGATTGAACAGATCTTCGATGATCATAGCAATCTGTTACCGGCCGGAGCCCAGCTGACGTTTGATTTTATCAAGGTCGCGTTTCATTTCAGCAACGGTGTTCTGCAGCTCGTTTTTTGGCAGAACCGGATCGGGCAGTTCGGGGCTGATGTAATGCACAAAGCGCCATACTTCTTTAATTTCGGCGATGGTTAAATCGTATGGTTGATACATCGGATTGAGCGAATGCATAATGAGTTTGCCTTCGGTACGGATGCGGTTTTCGACCACTTTGAACACCACGCCATCGTCGATGGTAAGCACAATATAAGCCTGGCGGTCGCGGATGAGGTTCCAGTTCTGAAGAAATTCGCCGGTGACATAGGCTTTATCGGGGATGGGCAGCATGCTGTCGCCGCTGATCTGAAAGGTTCTGTATTTTTTACTGGCGCTTAAAAACGGGAGTGAAAAAGTGGGTAATACTTTTACATATTCCGGATCTGCAAATCCCGATTTATAACCGGCTTTGGCTTTTTCATCCACCAGTTCAATATTTTCGTTGTTGCGGGCATCGACGGTGGTGGCCAGAACGCGCAGGCTGCTGCCGCGTACATACGGATCGGACCCGAGTTCCATCTGATGAATCTGATACTCGCTCAGCTGGCTCAGATCCTGGGTCAGGAAGCTGTCAACCGAAATATGAAAGAAGGCTCCGAACCGAACGACATCGTCCAGACCTGGCTCTGCAACGCGGTTTTCGTAACCACTCAGGGTCGATCTTTTCATATCAAGAGCAATGGCCAGTTCATCCTGAGTAAGGTTGCGGCGCTTGCGCAAATGTTTGAGATTATTGGCAAAGAAAGGATTCATTGATGTGATTTTGGGCAAATATAGTGATTATTTTCTAATAGTGCAAATTTTTCATTCATTATGTATACTTTTGGGAAGGAATTGCGTATAAAAGCACTGTAACAAGCCAGCCCTGCAAAGTTTATGGACAGAATAATACAGCAGATCATTTCGGGTTTTCATATACCGCTGCAAAACCCGGTGCTTATTTTTTCATTAATTCTGGCCATCATTCTGCTGGCGCCGATATTACTGCGCAAATTCAATATTCCAAGTATCATCGGTTTAATTATATCGGGCGCAGTGATTGGGCCTTACGGACTAAATATTCTGGAAAACAATTCGGCGGTCAATTTATTTTCGACCATTGGTTTGCTGTACATTATGTTTATTGCGGGTCTGGAGCTCGATCTGAATGAATTCAGGGCAAACCGTTTTAAAAGTATTACGTTTGGATTTCTAACCTTTACCATTCCGATTGCTATTGGATTTCCGGTTATTTATTACTGGTTTGATTACGAGTTGTTGCCGTCGTTGCTGATTTCAAGTATGTTTGCAACCCATACACTGGTGGCCTATCCGATTGTGAGCAAGCTGGGTGTAGCCAAGAATGTGGCAGTAGCCATTACGGTAGGTGGAACCATTCTTACCGACACCGGCGTTCTGATTGCGCTGGCTGTTTTAATGGGTGTCGATCAGGGCGGCGTTGGCCCGCAATTCTGGTGGCAGCTGGGAATATCATTGCTTTTGTTCACCTTGTTCATGCTGTTTATTGTGCCACTGATTGCCAAATGGTTTTTCCGTAAACTGGAAAGCGAGAAGCATTCGCACTACATATTTGTTTTGGCTGTTGTGTTTTTTGCGGCATTTTTAGCCGAAGCAGCAGGATTGGAGCCCATTATCGGCGCATTTGCAGCCGGGTTGGCGCTGAACAAACTGATTCCGCCGACTTCCAGTCTGATGAACAGGATTGAGTTTATCGGAAATTCATTGTTTATTCCATTCTTCCTGATTTCGGTGGGTATGTTGGTCGACGTGCGGGTTTTGGTAAGTGGCTATATGGCTCTTGTGATTGCAGCAGTGCTTTCGGTTGTAGCGCTCACCGGGAAATGGGTAGCCGCCTTTCTCACCCAGTTTTTCTTCCGTTACTCGAGAGCGCAGCGCAATCTGATTTTCGGGCTTAGCAGCGCACACGCCGCAGCTATTCTGGCCGTAGCCCTTGTCGGTAACAAGGCCGGGCTGGTTGATGACACCATTTTAAATGGAATTATTATTCTGATTCTGATCACGTGTATTGTATCATCGTTTGTAACAGAGCGGGCTGCAAAGAAAGTGGTGCTTGAAATGGACGAGGCGCCGCTGCATCCTGAGAACGGCCGGGGACCGCATCACGAGCATATTCTCATTCCGGTCACCACGCTTGGTAAAATGGAAAAGCTTATTGATTTTGTGGCATTGCTGAAGGATAAAAAATCGGTTCATCCGGTTTCCATTCTGTCGGTCATTCCAAACGAAGAAGATTCGGAAAGCCGCATCATAAAAGCCCGGCAGGATCTTGAAGTGTGTGTGAAACACGCGGCAGCCTCCGATACTAAAGTGAATATTGCTGTTAC
>CAYSCE010000049.1:0-13813 GCA_964429475.1 uncultured Bacteroidaceae bacterium
TTAAAAAGCAACACAGTCATTCCACCATTCTGATTCCGGAAGAGGAAACCATTGAGTCGAACGAAAACAAAATGCCAACCGAAGATTGGGACAAAGTTACCATTTTCAGGGTGGAATGGACGGCCACGGAGCTTTAGTGAGGAAACAGAGATCATTTTTTGTCTCGTCTGAATAAATTTTTTGACCAGACAGAATTCTTAGACATATGAATTTTCCAAAAAGATTCATCTGTGTCGATATTCTTGCTATTTTTATGGTTTGAATATCGTTCACTGAGAAGGGTGGCTTATGAAAAAACGTAGATTATCTGTGTTGTTGACAGTAGTGCTGTGTGTGCTGCTGCTGAGTTTGTTGTCTTCGTGCGATACGATTAAACAATGGTCGGGCAACAACAACAGTTTTGACAAAAAGCAGATCAGGGAAAACCGTAAGGCCCTGCGGGAACAAACAGAAGAAGATGAATTGTGGGGCGGCGACGATGAATATAACCCCTGGGAAGAAAACGATGAATACGATCGCGATCGCTGGTAAAAGTATTTTTTGAATGAAAAAGCTGAGACTGATAAAACTTGTACTGGGAGCTGTATTGCTGAGCCTGATCGGTTCTGCTTCGCAATCATGCAGAAGGGTCTCATGTTATGTTGTCTCACCCTCTGGCTACAGCAATGTACGCACGCTGAGCAACGATCATAATCTGAACCAGGATACTACGTCCCAACAGGAAAACCAGACAATCATACAGGATTCAACATCGGAAGAATAAATTGAAAATAACCCGCATGAAAAAATTCCGCATCATAAAACTACTTGCCGGCACATTTGTGCTGTCGTTGCTTGGTGCGATATCGCATTCATGCAAACCGGTCATCAAAACCTGCTACAAACCGGCGCCACCCGATGACCGCGACTCATCCGGGTATAAAACAATCCGCAATTCGTGCTACGATATGCCGGCAGAGCCGATGGACACAATTCAGCAGCAATGAAAAAGAGCAAAGTCATTTTATACCAGTCACTGTATTTGACAGGAAAAATATTTTCCTGGCGGCGCCTGATGCTGTTTGCCGGAGCTTCGTTGCTGGCGGCTTCGCAGGCTTGCAGACCGACTCAGAAAATGTGCTACGAAATTGCGTCGCCCAACGACACCATTCAAAGTCAGACGCAGTCACAGGATTCACTGTACCTGCAGATTGACTGCTACGAAATTCCTGCACCGCCCGATTCATCGGTGTTTGAGGAACAACAAAACATTCCCGATAAAACAGAATAAACTTTCCGTTGAAAAAGACGTTGCTTACAATATTAACCCGTTTCGGCTCCTTGATCCACTGGAAGTGGCTGACACTTTGGGCAGGCGCCTTATTGCTTTGTTTTATGCAGTCATGCAAAACAAAAGTTCAGGAAAATAGCTCCAACATTAATCAGAATGATACTACAGACGCAGAAAAGACTATGTGTTATGATCCGGCGTTTCTTCCTGAGCCTTTTCTAGAAGTTCCTGACTCAAACGTGATTGAACAAAAATAAATTCAGATATGAAAAAAGTTGTTCAGCGATTTTTGTACTGCTTCGGAAAAATCACAGGTTGGCGCTGGCTTTCGCTGATGGCGGGTGTGGCGTTGATTGCCGCATGCAGCGGAAAGACCGATAAAAGCAAAGTCAGCACTATTGTAGTAAAAGATACTGAAAGAGTCACCTGTTATGAGCCGGTGGCTGATACGTCTGTGATAAAAAGCAGACCTTCAAATACTGCGTCAAAGGAAGATGTGATGAATTTAAAAGACACTTCTGCTCAGGAAAATGAAGTGCCTGTGCAAAAATGCTATGTTCCGATAAAACCCCTTGAATAAAATGAAAAAATTATTGATTCATACAATCAGTATATTTTCCAGTGTGCTTCCTTCGCAGCGAATGCGTCTTCTGATGGGCGTTTGGCTGCTGTCGGCCGGTGTGGTTTCGTGTGCAGACGGAAAAGAAAAGAAAGAAAAAAAGGAAGAAAAGAAAAAGGATAATACGGAAGAAATTACGTGTTATGCGCCGATGCCGCCGAAAGATACTGCTGAAACCAAAAACAATAACGTAACAAAAAGTCAGCAGTTTCAGCGATCGGACAGAAAAGATTCGGGCAAAGCCACGGTGAAAAAAATCACCAGAAACGTGGTCTCCACTTGTTACAATACACAGATTGTACATAAATCAGACAGCAATGAAGCGGGCAGGTAAGAAATTTAAAGCAATTATTATCTGGCCGTTGATCCGGAAGTTCATTCTGCATGTGCCGCACCGGAGGCTCAGGTTGCTGTTGGGCTCATGGATACTTGCAACCGGTGTGTTGTCCTGCAACAACAATGCACCTGCTGAAAAAAGTAAAACAACAAAACGGGAAAAAGCTAATTTCGATACGTCAAATGTCACTTACCGTATTTCGGATACATTCAAAATGAATTCTGGTAATGTACAGAGTACAATTGATTGTTATATAGCGATTCTGGTTGAAGATACTGTTGCTGATGATGAACTGAAAGGAAAAGCGGATTCGACGATTGATCAGCCTAAAACCTGCTATGCACCTGTTATTGATATGAAACCGGAAAATTAATATGCGTACTATCAAAAGATTTTTTGGAACAGCAATTATGAAAATAGTGGACATTGTCCCGCCGAAATCGGCTGTAGCCGGCTTGCTGATTGGTTTTGCAGCCATGCTTGCCACTACTGCCACGTCGTGCGAACCGCAGGTGATGTGTTACGATCCGGCGCCGCCCGACACCATTCCGCAGGATACGCTTGATTCGACGCGACAACATACACCAACCAATACAATGCTCAACATTGATGAAAAAAGATAAGACATCACTTCCGCATATTTCGTTCGAAACCGAAACGCGCTGCAACCTGCAGTGCCGCTATTGTTACAACATATGGAAAATGCCGGGTGGTACTTTTCCCGGCGAAGTCACATACCGCAAAGCAAAAAAGGTTCTGAAGAAACTGTATCGTCGTGCGACCGTCGATCACTTCACTTTTACAGGCGGAGAGCCGCTTCTGTTTGACCGGCTGGCCGAACTGGTTTTATTTGTCCGGCTGAAAGGCAGCACAGTTACGTTGATCAGCAATGGCAATGCGGGAACTGAAGCCGATTTTAAGATGCTGATAAAACTGGGCGTCGGACTTTTTGAATTTCCTTTTCACAGCATTGATACTGAAATTCATGACCGGATGGCCGGTGTACAGGGTGCGCACGAAAAATCGAAGGCGACTATTGACATGGTGCAGCGCCTCGGAGGCCGCGTGGTGGCTGTGATTGTGCTGACACGACACAATATTCCGACCTTGAAGGAAACGCTTTTAAGATTGAAAGAAATGAAAGTGGCTTCCATCATGCTCAACCGCTTTAATATTGGCGGAGCCGGCATTCAGTGGGCCGAAGACCTGATGCCATCGTTGCAGGAACTGCGCGATGCATTTGCTTTGGTGGAAAAAACGATTGTGGAACATAAAATTTCGCTTACGTCAAATGTGTGTACACCTGTCTGTGTGCTGAATCCGAAAGATTATCCGCACATCGGTTTCGGGCATTGCAGTTCCGATCCGAAGCTGAAACCCATTACGCTCGATCATCACGGAAATATTCGCTTGTGCAATCACAGCCCGGTATATGCCGGAAACATTATGGAGAGCAGCTTTGAGGAAATATTTTCCAACGATTACGTCAAAAGCTGGGATGAGAAAGAGCCCGATTTCTGCGCTGGATGCGCTTTGTATGCCGATTGTTTTGCCGGTTGCCGCGCCGCTGCCGAACAGATGGGACGTACGATTCGAGGCGCCGATCCTGTGCTGGAGATGGTTGGGGCGGAGAAGCCGAATGATGTATGATATCCGATTGGCGATTTTCGATTTTTGATCGGAGTGTGATTTGAACATCGAACATCGAACACTGAACACTGTACACTGAACACTGAACAAGGAAGGAAGGAAGTAAATTATGAATTACCATTAACCGCTAACCATTAACCATTAACCATTAACCATTAACCATTAACCATTAACCGATAACCGTTTCGAATACTGAACTTTCCGACGCTGCGAAATCGATTTTTGATTTGATGTTGGATGTTGAATATGCGGGGAGAAAATATTGCCCGCGCCATAAATAGAAACGAAAGTTAAAATGAGAATGATCAAAAAAATATTTTTCACAGGCATAGCTTTCCTCTTTGCTATCAGCAATTATGCGGTAAATCAGATTGCGGACAACAGCAGTCTGCCGGACACCATTTATGTGAATTTTGAGAAGCAATTCAACAACAACAAGATGAAAGTATTTCACAATGATTCGTTGATTCTGAAAGAGAAAGCGACCACGCTGCGAAAAAACGGACTGAAGACAACCTGCGTTGGAACTCAGATCATTGTCAAAAGCGAAAAAGATAAAATTGTAGTTCGCTGCGGCATATGGTCGAAACGGATCAGAATCAGGGATGACATGCCATATGTGATTATCAAACGCGTGTGGGGTGTTGGTTTTATGTGGGTGCGGTATTTAAAAAAGCCGCGATTGTATAAATAGAAAATCGGGCTGTGATTATTACCGTCAAGAAAAATGGACTACTTTAGCTGAGTGTGAACAATTTTGATTATAGCAACATGAAAAAGTACATATTGCTTTTTGGTATTATGCTGGTTTTCCGGAATGCCTGCGGGCAGGAAATGAAATATTATTTGAATGATTCAGCTTTTGTGTCGGGGCATATGAGCAAAACAAATTTTCCTGTTACTGAAAGTTTTCCATTGGGCAGAAGCGTTATTTATTCAGATTCAACGAGCAGAGATTCCTTGTTTGTTGTTGAAAAATCGGACTCGGGATATGTTTGGGTTACCAGTATTGATGACTCATGTACTATTGAATACGTTATACAGAACCAGGTTGGCATTTCCCGAAAAGTGGTTGACAATAGTGGAAATATGGTCTGGAGTCAATTTGAACCGCAATTGAATTCGTACGGAATGAGGACGTCATGCAGTTATTATCCTGATGGAAAAATTAAAGGTGTTTTATATGGTAGCAGTAGCACCTCACAAGCCGAAATTTCATGGTATAACAACGGGAATCTTAAATCGTGCTATCAGTATTTTAATTCGTTGAAAGAAGGCATGCAGGTTGAATACTACGAAAACGGCAGCATTAAATTATTGGAATACAACAAAAAGGGAGAATTACAAAAGTGAGTTTTTTGAGTTCATTTCTCTTCCGGCATCAGATCTGGGTTTCGGCGGGTATGGAAAACAGCGGTGATCACAATGTCATTTGTTTCAGCAATGAAATAGAGCACAATAAAAGGGAAATCATCCATCAGTGCGCCGTGAAAATTTTCGTATTTTATTTCAAAAGCCAGCGGCGATCTTTGTATCGTCTTTATCAGAGATCTCAAATTTGAATAAAAGCGTTTCCCAAGTCCTTTCCGTTGGTTGTTATACCATTCAATGCTTTGGGTAATTTCGTCAACTGCTCTGGGAGAAATGACGACTTTGGGCTTCATAAGCTTTTTTCAATTTTCTTCTTCACTTTTTCCCAGTCCTGATATGAAGACGGATCCTGATGGTATTCTTCAACCCGTTTATCCAGCTCATCTTTCTGTTCCTGGCTCAAATCGTACGTTGAAGGAATTTCTTTCACCCGCACAAACCGCAGACTTTTCATCAGTTCAATGAAAAACCCGACTTTGTCATCATTTACTTCAACCGAAAATTGTTTCATGGCTGTGAGCGCTGTTTATTTCTGCAAAACAAAGATACAAAAAAGATATTGCCGATATGGCGATTGCGGCAATTTATAGATTAATCGCCCATCAGAACAAGGTCGTCGGGTCCAGGCGCAGAAATTCTCTCCAGTGAATTCCGGACAGTCCGGCCAGCAGAACTTTATCGGGTTTGAATTTGTTTTTAAAGGCCATCATTCCTGAGGTGCGTTTTGCAGCGCCCGATTTCACTTCAAGTCCGATGATTTTTGAACCGCGTTTTAAAACAAAATCCACTTCATAGTCGCGCTCTTTCCAGTACAGCAGCTGAAAATGACCTTTATCAGCATAATGAATCAGATGGGCTCCAATAGCCGATTCTATCAGCCGGCCCCAGCGCTCGGGATTTACGCGCACATCTTCGAATCGCTCGGTGGATAATGCAGAAATAAAAGCAGCGTTTTTGACCTGTATTTTCGGGCTCGAAGATTTGGCTCTGACCGGTTCGGCGTATATTTTTTCCAGACCGCAGATCATGCCGGCCTGATCGAGCAGCGACAGGTAATGCGACAGGGTAGTGGTGTTGCCGGCATCCTGCAGCTGGCCGACCATTTTGCTGAATGACAGAATCTGGGACGAATATGCGCTGCCAAGCTCAAAAAGTCGTTTCAGCAGCGCCGGTTTTTCAACGCGTGAAAGCATCAGAATATCTCTTGAAATCGTGCTTTCGATTAAGGCGTTTTTGACATATTCGCGGAAACGGTCTTCATCGTTGAAGAGTGAGGCTGTACCCGGGTATCCGCCAAACCAGACATATTCTTCAACGGTGGTTCCGAAAGCGGCTTCCATTTCTTCGAAACGCCAATGCCCGACTTTAATGACTTCGAAGCGCCCGGCCAGCGATTCGGTCAATCCCTGTTGCAGGAGCAGACTTGCTGAGCCCGTCAGAATAATTTTAAGTTGTCGTCCGGCCATAGAATCTTCATCCCACAATTGCTTGACCTGTTCGCTCCAGTTGTGGATTTTTTGAATTTCATCAATAATCAGCAAGCTTTCCTGATCGGGCTTCATCATCATTCTGGCTCTTTCCCATTGCTGCATAAGCCACAGTTGGTCTGTTCCGCCAGTGTTATCGGCCGAAATATAGGTGACCTGAAAAGGCAATTCCTGAATCAGATCTTTCACCATGGTGGTCTTTCCTATCTGTCGCGGACCTGTAAGTACCTGAATAAATTTCCGTGGTTCCTGAATCCGGATTTTCAGATCGACATATTCTGAGCGTCTGTACATGAGCTTTTTAAGCGCAAATATACAAAATAATTTCATCTTGGTGTAAAAATACTCAGAATTATGATGATAAATACAATATTCATTGAGTAAAAATACGCAGTGACCTGAGTAAAATGTAAAAACAGTTGCAAAGCGCAGAAAATCAAATATTTAAAAACTTACACTTAGCCACACAGACAAAAAAAGAGAAGGCTCGCGCCTTCTCTCCAAACCACCTATGAAAATCCAGTGTTTACTGAATGTTGATTACTCTGGCTAATTTTTCTTCGGCTTCTTTTTTCGGGATGGTTACATCCAGAATGCCGTTTTTGTAAGCTGCTTCAATTTTGCTGCTGTCGGCCACGTCGGGAAGGATAAAGCTGCGCGAGAAGCTGCACTGGCTGAATTCGCGACGGCTGTAGCTTTTGCCCTCTTCGGTTTTTTCTTCTTTTTTCTCACTGCTGATGACCAGCACGTCGTCCTTGACTTCGATTTTGAAATCCTCTTTCTCCATGCCGGGAACGGCCAGTTCAATCTGATATGATTTGTCGTTTTCGGCCACATTCACTTTTGGCATCCAGCGCGGAGCTGAAGAGCGGAAAGCCGGTACATCATTGAAAAATTCGTCAAGCACTGACGGAAAAAAGCTGTTGTTTTTAATCATTGGTAACATAGTTTTGTCCTCCTATAGTTTTTGTTGTTTTTTTTGATTTCGATCGGCCCTTGTCAAATCGGAGACCAAACGGGATGGATTTTTGTTTCAAAACGCTAAGCATCACATAAAGAAGTAGATAGCAAAATCGCCAAGATGACAAAATGGCACTGCATGCGAGTTTAAGGCTGACAAAATGGCAATCCAGCTGTCATTCTGTTCAAAAATTATTCTCCCCTGTGCGAAATATTCACGTCGCTGTGCGAAGTTTCCTAACTTCGCATACTTTATATCGCACTTTATGAATACCATAACGGAGCTCTTCAATTCATCGGTAAAACAATTCAGCAACAATCCGCTCATTTGGGAAAAAGCCGGCGGAAGGTATCAGTCAACAACATATGCGCAGGCTGCTGAGCTGGTGAATCACCTGGCCGGAGGCCTGATGAATATTGGTTTACAGCGTGGCGACAAAGTGGTTTTGTACAGCGAAGGCCGCACCTGGTGGCTGTTGTCGGAGCTGGCTGTAATTGCCTGCGGAGCTGTGAGCGTGCCGGTATCGACCCGGATTGAGGAAGCCGATGATATGTTTTTCCGCATGAAGCACAGCGAAAGCAGCTTCATCATTATTTCGGCGCGCTTTCTTGATTTTGTCAGAGCCATCAAAAAAGCAAACGGCCAGACTCAGAAAATCATCATCCTCGATTTGCCAAATAAAGTGGATATTGACTTGCAGTCCGATGAATTTCTGCTAAGTAATCTTCTTGAAACCGGTTCAAAATGCAAAATGGATACAGCGGCAAAACTGGTTGAAATTGCTGCTCAGGTAAGTCCCGACGATGAAGTGAACATTTGCTATACATCGGGCACCACGGCTGATCCGAAAGGCATTTTACTGACGCACAAAAACTACCTCACCAATGTGCATCAGTCCGAGGCCATGTTTGATGTCGCACCCGATTTCATCACCCTGCTGATGTTGCCCTGGGACCATTCGTTCGGGCATACGGTCGGTTTATACACCCTGATTCTGAAAGGCGCATCCATGGCGTCAGTCGATGGTGGGAAATCGGCCATTGAAGCTTTGCGGAATGCACCCGTAAACATAAAGGAAATACGTCCTTATTTTTTGTTGAGTGTGCCGGCACTGGCCAAAAATTTTAAAGCAAACATTGAAAAAGGAATTGCCGATAAAGGCAAATTTGCTTCTGCGCTGTTCCGCTTTTTTCTGAATACAGGCATCCGCTATCATGCCGATGGATACAATAAAGGCAATGGATTAAAATGTTTGCTTAAGCCGCTGGTATGGCTGGGCGATAAAATTCTTTTCAGCAAGGTGCGTCTGGCATTTGGTGGGCGATTGCGATATTTTGTCGGGGGCGGGGCATTGCTCGATGCCGACATACAGCGCTTTTTTAATGCTATTGGAGTTCCTATGTATCAGGGCTACGGTCTGAGTGAGGCATCACCTGTGATTTCATCAAATAGTCCCAGAGGATTTAAAATCGGATCTTCGGGAAAGCCGGTTCCGATGATGGATATCATTATTGCAGATGAGGACGGGCATCCGCTTCCGACAGGACAATCGGGCGAAATTGTCATCCGCGGCGGCAATGTTATGAAAGGTTACTGGAAAAACGATCAGGCCACTCGCGATACCATTGTTGATGGCTGGCTGCATACAGGCGACCTTGGCTTTATGGATCAGGACGGATATCTGCATGTAAAAGGTCGGTTCAAGAGTCTGCTGATTGCCAACGATGGTGAAAAATACAGCCCTGAATCGCTCGAGGAAGCCATGACTTTTCATTCCGAAATCATCAGCCAGATTTATCTGCACAACAATCAGAATCCATTTACGACGGCGCTGGTTTATCTGAATATGGAAAAGCTGAAACAAAAGCTTGTGTCGGCCGGATTAAGTATGAATAATGAAGTCGACAGAGCCGGTATTCTGGATCTGATTACCAGAGAAATCAATCTTTTGCGCACCGATCCGGTGTTGAGCAAACAGTATCCGGCCCGCTGGTTGCCCAGTATTTATTGTTTGATTGAAGAAGGTTTCAACGAGAAAAATCATTTGCTCAACAGCACGTTGAAAATCGTAAGACCTAAGATTGAAGAGGCGTACAAGGATTTATTCAATATGATGTACAGTGCCGAAGGCAAACAGAAAACCGAACAATATAACATTGATTTGTTGGAAAAATCGTTGCAATAGCGCTAATATTTTCATCAAATTTGTACATTTGAGCCTAATTTCAGTACGCGTATGTTTCGATATATCACTTTTATTTTGATTGCAGGAGCTTTAATTTTTTCGTCATGCGGCTCAGGAAGCAAGAGCGAAGACGAGAGCGATGCCACCGGTGAAAATGTTACGGCGGGCGATGACACCCGTTTTGTAATATCCGGCGAAGAAGCAAAGAACTTATCGACCCCAGATCTGAAAAACATTGTGACTGACAATGAAGGTATGTTTCAGAAAGCTGATATTGCCGCCATTGAAAAGCGGGTCGGTGCATTCACCAAACGAACAGGAATTCCGGTGCATGTGCTGACCGTTGCCGACCAGGGCGATTTTGGTTCTTTTTACAGTTTTGCCGATGCTGCATCCGAAAAAGGTTGCTCCAACAGCGAGGGCATCACTTTTATTATTTCCAGCAAGCAGGGGCAGGTTTTTATGATTCCCTGTCTGAAGACGGAACAAAGATTTGAAAACGAGGACCTGAATTTTGCAGCCGATAAAATTCTGATTGAAGCTTTTAAAAGTCAGCAATTCAGCAACGGCATCACCGATGCGCTGGATTATCTCGATAAAAAAATCAAGCGATAGATGGCCACAATGATTTTCCTCAATACGCCACCTGAGCCCGATGTAGTTGTAAACTATTCGGACGACTTGCAGCATTGCCAGGTGTCGGTGCAGGATGATAAAAATAATATTTCAGCCATTGTGTTTTCTTCGGTATCCGATGCAACATTATCGGAAAAGCTTAGCTCTTTTACAGGATTGGATATTGAAAACGACCAGTATGAAAAAATAAACCTGCGTTTTCGACGTTCTTTGTTTGGCCGGAAATGGGTGGTAACGTATGGCGATGTTAAACTTTCAGGATTAAAAATCGGATGAGATTACTTGCAGTAAATATTTTTGTTTTGTTCATGGTGCTGTGCAGCCCTGTGCTGGCGCAGAACAGTGATTTCAAATGTCCCTGGAACGAAGTGGATTGTCCGGGTAAATGCGGTCGTTTTTTCGATGGTAACAGTGATGGCTTTTGTGATTACGGAATTTTGTCGGCTCAGATAGAAAACGTGGTAGATGAAACCAATATCAAAGTTGAGACTCCAAAAACAAACATTAGTAAGGCCAACACTACTCAGAGTAAAGATAGTGTTGTAGATTCACCGGCCGATACAGCTGCGAAAAAAGCCAGTACTCAGCAGGTTAAGCAGCCCAAATCAACGCCAGTTTCGAATAAACGCAGCTACAGTTTATTACTGATCAGCTTGTTGTGTTTCGGCCTGTATGGCTTTACTTCGTATTTGATGGAGTTGAAGGTTTTTCGCAAATTTGTTCATCGTCGCATCTGGAATGTGTTATTACTGCTTACTTTTCTGGGCTCTGCAGTTTTAGGAATCATGCTGGTGGTGCTCATCAACTATGACATGCGTTCGGAACTGTTTCTCGATTATCTGTATTGGCATGTGCAGGTTGGCATTGCCATGTCGGTTATAGCGCTTATTCATATTGTCTGGCATTGGAAATATTTCAGAAACCTGTTTTCGAGAAAAACAAAAACAGACTGTTAAACCATTTGAAACAAAAAATCTTCATATCGCTGTTGGTTTGTTCACTTCTGGTAATCCGGGGATCGATGCTTTGTGCGCAGAACCTTGTTCCGAACGGATCGTTCGATGATACAAAGGGATCGCGCCCGACCATGAAGCCGTGGAAGAAAATCAATACGGTCGATTTTTTTGTCAATGCCGATGACAAGCGATATAAAGAAGTAAATGCCGCCAAGAATGACCGGAATTATATTTTACGTAAACCACGCACAGGGCGGGCTTACGTAGGATTAAGAATCTGGCCCAAATACAATGAATATCTGCAGGTGTATTTATATCGTGAACTGACGAAGGGAAAAGCCTATGCTTTCGAAATGTATGTCACACCTTCCAGATATTCGAATTGTTATCTGAAAAAAATGGGCGCCAGTTTTTACGGTAGCCGGCCGCCCTATTCATCCCGTGATGGCCGCGAAAGTTTTCCGCCACAGGTTGAAATGTACCGGCCCATGGGCATTCATGATACTACTGAATGGATTCGCATCAACGGCGTTTTTATTGCCAAAGGTGGTGAAAAAGTTATGACAGTAGGTAATTTTTCGACCACACCCCGCGATAAATATAAAAGACAAAAACTTTCTTTCAACAAGCGCGAAGCTTATTATTACATCGACGATATTTCGCTGTATGAGCTTGATGCAAACGGAGAGCCCATTAAGGACTCGCTGCAGTATCTGGCTTCGTTGCAGCAGGATTCACTCATGATTGATTCACTGGAAAATGAAATGGCTTCGTCTTTTGCCGGGCTCGATAGTGCTGTAACACATTTGTATTTTGCCGAAGACAGCTGGAAACTGGATGAGCCATCGTATCGTAAACTGGGGGTGGTAACTGAATATCTGTTTGAAAATCCGGAAGCAAAATTAAGCGTGGAATCTTATGCTTCGCCGGGCGAGTACGATGGTCAGGAGTTGAAATTATCCGAAAAGCGTGCAAAATCGGTGTATTTGTTTTTAACCGGAAACAAAATTGATAAGGAACGGATTATTCTGAAGTCTGTTGGAAACAGCTGCGAATTTTATAAAGAAGGTGACGTAAACAGGCGATGGTGCCGAAAAGTTGAGATTGTTGTTATTTAAATTTGTTCATATGAAACACTGGTATTTTTTCGTCCTGTTCATTGTTGCTTCTTTGAGTGGAACCGGGCAGGAGTCTTTTACTGTGGTGAAAGATATACCGCATACTTCGGTGAAAAATCAGCAACACGCAGGTACATGCTGGAGCTTTGCCACAACTTCGTTTATTGAAGCGGAGCTGTTGCGCACCGGAGCAGGAGAGTTTGATTTATCGGAGCTTTTCTTTGTGTATTATGCCTATGCCATGAAAACCGATAATTACATTCGCCTGAAAGGTCTGGCCAATTTCAGCCAGGGCGGACAGGCACACGACGTATGGGCTGTCATGGATAAATATGGCGCTGTGACCGAAGATTATTTCAGCGGTTATGCGCCTGGAGATACTTTGTACGATCACACCGAAATGGAAAGCATTCTGAGTGCGATGGCAAAAGTGTGGACGGGAAAAGACGGGGCCGGCCGCCATTGGAAAAACGCTGTCAGAGCTATTTTAGATGAATATATGGGAAAGATGCCCAACGAAATGACTTTCCGCAAAAAGACATATACACCCATGGAATTCCGTCAGGCGTATCTGCCAAAATCATCGGATTATGTTGAGCTTACCAGCTTTTCGCACCACGCCTGGTATCAGCCTTTCAGACTCGAAATTCCGGACAACTGGATGGGCGCCCAATACTACAATCTACCCATTGACGAATTGATGGAAGTGATCAACTATGCACTAGAAAACGGCTATAGCGTTTGCTGGGACGGCGATGTAAGTGAGCCGCAATTCAAACACCGGCAGAATTATGCACGACTCGAAGATGAAAGCATAAAACTTTCGCAGGATGCGCGCCAGGAAGGCTTTGATGATTTCTCCACCACCGATGACCATTTGATGCACATGACCGGACTTTCGAAAGATTCGTCGGGATACAGATATTACATTATAAAAAACAGCTGGGGCGATTCGAACAGCGAACATGGTTATTTGCACATGAGCAAAGGCTTTGTGTACATGAAGACTGTTGCCGTTATGATTCATAAAAATGCTATTCCGGAAAAGATACGGAAGAAGCTTGGAATTTAGGCACAACGCATAACGCATAACGCACAACGCCTGATACCTGACGCCTGACGCCTAAAGCCTGTAGCCTGATACCTGTCGCCTGACGCCTGTCGCCTGATACCTGTCGCCTGTCGCCTGTCGCCTGATGCCTGATGCCTGATCCGCTGCGGCG
>CAYSCE010000050.1:0-13790 GCA_964429475.1 uncultured Bacteroidaceae bacterium
AAACCAAAAACCTGAAATATTTTGACAGCTTTACTGTATCAAATTTCACATTACAAAGATAAAGGGCAATAGGGGGGTGGCTTGTTAATGGGTGTTAAGAAGTGTTAATAATTGTTAATCGAAGGAAATGGGCAAGAAGAAGAGTCTGAAAATTATAATCATTGCGGTATCGGCGCTGGCGTTGATAGGAATAGCTGCCATACAATATTATTATGTGCATACGGCCATCGATGCCAGTGAGGCAACTTTTGACAGAAATGTAAACGATGTGATGTCCAGAGTGGTTTTTCAGATTGAAAAAAATGAAATAGCGCTTCAGGTGCGCAAAAAGTTAAAGACGTTTTCCAGAGAGCAGCAACTGGTCAATACGCTTGATTCGTTGAATCAGGAATTATTCCGGTCGTTGAAGAAAATTGGTGTCGACAGCATGCGGACCGATAGTATTATTCAGAATACCCGCAACCAGATCAGCCAGCGACTGGCGTTGAATGAGTATGGCAATTATCTGCGAAACATTGATACGACAAAAGCGGAGATGAAAATAGAAGTTCCGGTCTCCGATTCAATCATGCGGATGGAGTTTCCGTATGCGCTTGAAAAGCGACATATGGCCGAAATGGCCCGCAAAGAAAACCAGACGGCTGAGGATCGCAAGATGGCTGCCTTGTACAGCAATGTAGACCAGTTCCTGCATCGGGCATACCTGGTTGGTGATGTCATGGAGGATTTTTTCAACATCAATCATTTCTTTCCCATTGAAAGCAGGGTTGATTCTGCCAATATTGATTCTTTAATAAGAACAGAGCTCTCAGCTCATGGAATTGATGCCGAATTTGTTTTTGCTGTATATAGCCCTACGCGCGACACATTGATGATGTATGATAATAGAGTCGAAAAGCAATCGCTCGTGAAAAGCAAGTATAGTTTTCGGTTGTTTCCGAGCGATATGTTTTCATCGCCCGACTATCTGAAAATTTATTTTCCGCACAAAAACCGCTATCTGTATTCCGATGTTTCGGGAATGCTCATGCTGACCCTGTTTCTGGTGGCGGTCATTGCCTCTTCATTTTTCTTTATCCTTTTCAATCTGCTGCAGCAGAAAAGGCTTTCGGAAATGAAAACGGATTTTATTAATAACATGACGCACGAAATCAAAACACCGATTTCGACCATATCGCTTGCATGTGAAATGATGTCGGATAAAACAACCACCATCGATCAGCAACAGAAGGATGCCTTTATTTCGGTCATCGCTCAGGAAAATAAACGACTGGCGGCTATGACCGATAAAATTCTGCAGACCGCCATCATTGAGCGGGGGCAGATGAAACTGAAGCAGGAAAGAACTGATATTCATGAGTTGATCCGTCGCTCGGTAAACAATACAATTCTGTGGGTGAATCAGAAAAACGGAAAAATTGATCTGAATCTGGACGCAGAACATCATTTTTCAGAAGTGGATCCGGTGCATTTCGAAAATGTAATTTTCAATTTGCTGGACAACGCCATAAAATACTCTCCGAAAGAACCGCATATTGTCGTCAGCACCGAAAACACCAACGGCTATCTCGTGATTAAAGTAAAAGACAATGGCATCGGAATAGAGAAAAAGGAACTGAAGAAAATATTTGAAAGCCTGTACCGCGTTCCGACCGGAAACATTCACAATGTAAAAGGTTTTGGGTTGGGCCTGTGTTATGTAAAAGCGATTGTGGCCAGCCACAATGGTCATATTTCGGTCGATAGCGAAGTCGGAAAGGGAACAACATTTACCATATTAATTGACGCATTGAATGAAAAACAATAAGATTTTTATTTTGCTGGCCGAAGATGATGTCAATATGGGCCTCATTCTGCAATCGTTTTTGCAGGCCAAGGACTTTGAGGTGCTGCTGACCCGTAATGGAGTTGAGGCACTGGCGGCCTATAATCAGAATACTGGCATCGATATGGCGTTGGTGGATGTGATGATGCCTGAGAAAGACGGCTTTTCCCTTGCGGCAGACCTGAAAGCAATGTCCCCCTCATTTCCGCTTATTTTTCTGACCGCCAAATCGATGCAGGATGACATTCTGAAAGGATTTGAGGTTGGAGCCGACGATTATATTACCAAGCCCTTTCATATGGATGTGTTGCTGGCACGCATCAATGCGCTGATTAACCGCACCATCAATATTCAGCGCGATGCTGATAAGCCGCAGTTTATCGGAAAACTATCCTTCGACTTCAGCCGCCAGACCATTACCGACGGGAAAGACGTAGTTAAAATGACCTCGAAAGAAGCACAGCTGCTGAAGTTACTGGCGGAAAACAGAAATGCCATTACCGATCGCAAAGTGGCGCTGGATCTGATTTGGGGTAACGATGACTACTACAGCTCACGCAGCATGGATGTATATATCACCAAGCTTCGCAAATTGCTGAAAATGGATAAATCCATCGAATTGATTAATGTGCATGGACAGGGATATAAGCTGATGTGCAGCTGATTTTTGTATTTTTGCACTGAATTTTTACCTCCATGAACGAAGAAGAAAGCAAATCCATTGTAATTCACGAACTGGTCGCTGTAGCCAACGAATTTTGCTGGTTTATGGAAAATATTCAGCGCTACGAGGCTGATACCATTCTGGAGTATATGCGCAAAATGATTCCGCTGCTGTATGTTAAAGGCAGCATGCTGAAAGCTCCTGAAAGCTACGATGAGTCTTTTATGCAGCGCTATGTAACCGAAGAAACCTACGAAATTATTTTCAACGATATCCGCAATAAGCTGCAACAAAACGATCTCTTTTACGTTTTCAATTCCGAATTGAAAGAACCCGAAGAGCGCTCTATGGCTGAATGTCTCACCGATATTTATCAGGACCTGAAAGATGGGCTGATTGCTTTTACCAAAGGCATTGAACCCGAAAAAATCTGCGCGGAATTTTATCTGCACGAATGGTTCATTACACGATGGGGTGCGCAGGCAGCTGTTTTGATGCCAGTCCTTCATGCTGAATTTCAAAAAATCACTATACAATCTCAATCTGGAACAGAGTTTGATTAACCCGGCGCTATGAAAAAAATTACCCTTTTTGCTGTTGTAATGCTGACCATCATGTCGGCCTCCCTGGCTCAGGGATACAAAATTTCCATCAAAGTAAACGGACTTACAGACTCCACCATTTATCTGGGCTATTATTACGGAAAATACCAGTACGTGCGCGATACAACGGTATTGGATAATACCGGCAAAGCCGTTTTCGAAACCAAAGATACCATCGGTGGAGGAATTTATTTCGTTGTATTGCCCGGACAAAAATATTTCGAAATTGTACTGGACAAAGACCGCGATTTTTTTCTTGAAGTGGATGCCAATGATCTGGTGAAAGGGGTCAAGGCAAAAGGATCGCCCGACAACAGTCAGTGGTTTGCATACAAGGTTTTTATTGATGAGCGCGGTAAAAAAATTGAAGAACTCAATAAAACCTATAAGCGTTTGAAAGACGCCGGTAAAGAGGATTCGGTTAAGATTGTCGAGCAGCAGATGAAAGACATCAATACCGAAGTGGCCGATTATAAAAACAAATTTATTAAAGATCATCCGCAATCACTGGTAGCCAAAATTTTCGACTGCTCGCGTGAACCCGAAGTGCCCGAAGCACCGCTGCTTCCAAACGGTAAAAAGGATTCCACCTTTGCCTATAAATATTATCGCGCACATTTCTGGGACAACTATGATTTTACCGATGACCGCTTGTTGCGCACGCCTATATATCATGCAAAACTCGATCAGTATCTGACAAAGATAATTCCGCAGTTTGCCGATTCGCTTATGACGGAAGTAGGTGTTATCATTGATAAATGCGAACCAAACCGCGAAATGTTCAAATACACCGTCTGGTATCTGACCCATTATTACGAAACATCGCAGGTCATGGGCATGGATGCTGTGTTCTGCTATATTGTGGATAAAGTGTATATCCCGGGAAAAGCTTTTTGGGTGTCGGAAAATACCAATAAAAAAATCATCGAAGCCTGTGAGAAAAAACGTCCGACACTGATTGGGAAAACCGCACCGGAACTTATTTTGCTGGGCATGGACAATCAGCTGGTTTCTATGCAGGCAATCTCTGCAAAATTTACTATTCTTTATTTCTGGGATCCTTCTTGTGGACATTGCAAAACCGAAACTCCCAAGCTGGTTGATTATTATAACAAGGTAAAAGACACACTGGATCTGAAAATTTATGCCGTGTGTTCCGATACCAGTCTTACCTCATGGAAAAACGCCGTGGCCGAGAAAAAGATGGATGCTTTTATTAATGTAAACGGAACGCGCACCGCTAAAGGAAATTTTCATAATCTGTACGATATTTATTCCACACCGGTGGTGTATGTGCTTGATTATCGCAAACGCATTATTGCCAAAAGACTTCCGGTGGATCAGATCGGATTCTTCCTTGAATTCTATAAAAAGCATCCCACGTTCAAAGACTGATGACAAGCAATAATCCGGGGCATACACGCAGGCAGGGCATTGTATATGCCATGACCGACGTGCTTGCCATGACAGGCGTATATATATTTTCAAAAGTTTTTTTACAGGATTTTCCGTTTCCGGTTTTCGGCGTGTATTGGTTTTTGGCAGGACTTGTCTGGAATCTGCTGCTGTCGCTCTTTGTCAAAGATACCTATGTAAAGTTCGAAATCAAAGGCTCCTACATTTTGTTTCTGGCTTTGATAGGACTGTTGGATATGACCGCCACCATTATGTGGTTCGAAGCTGTGGATAAAACCGATAATCCGTCGCTGGTTTCTTTTATGACCAACATCAGTCCGGTGTATGCTGTAATTCTTGGTTACATGTTTCTGAAAGAAAAATTATCGTGGAGCGAAGGGGCCGGAATTCTGATTACGCTGTCAGGTGCTGTGTTGATTGGCTACAGGAGCGACTTTGAGCTAAGTACGTTTTTATTTTCCGGTGCCGGACTGATATTGATTTCGTCGTTCATCAGCCAGGGCCAGAAAGCTTTGCTTAAGCGTCGGATTCAGCAATACCACCCGATTGTACTGAGCATGAACCGCGTTGTTTTTTTGTTGCTGTTCTCGGTTTTATTTACCATTTTATATGGATATTCGCTCGATATCGGAATAGAAAACATTGCATTGATTGCCCTTGGAGCCATGATGGGGCCTGTGATTTCGGCTTATGCGGGATACAATGCGCTGGCTCGGCTCAAGGTTTCAACCTATTCTATTTTATCGACCAGCCGCTCCTTTTTTGTAATGCTCGTGTCGTATCTGATTCTGGATAATTTTCCCGATGAAATTCAGATTGCCGGCGGGCTGCTGACGGTGGCAGGAGTGGTGCTGATTTCGCTGGCCAGAGTAAGATAAGCGCAACGCACAACGCGCAACGCACAATGCACAACGCTTGAAGCTTGAGGCATGCGGCATGCGGTGAAATGCGCTGCGCTGAATAAGTCATCAAGTTCATCAAGTTATAAAGTAAAAAGGCGTTGTGAAAGTCCGCCGCGGCGGATCAGCAAAAGCTCGCTGCTCATTGCTCACCGTTCACCGCTTATGTCAGGACTTGCTGAAAGCGGATCGCTGAAAGCTGAATGCTGACTGCTGAAAGCTGATCGGTGAAGTGCAGATCACGCAAAATATTCCAGCAGCAGTGGAATCAGCCGGGGTTCCAGAATAATCATAAAAACGACGCCGTACAGAGCGCCAAAGAAATGCGCATCGTGGCCAATGTTGTCGCGCCCGCGGCGGGCCATATACCAGGAGTAAATCAGATAAAGACCTCCGAAAACAAAAGCCGGAATTTCGAACGGGAATGGAAACAGATACAATCCAGCCGTGGGATATATCATGATAAACGCAAATGTGACCGATGAAATAGCTCCCGATGCGCCCACTGCAGCATAATGCGGATGATCGATGTGGCGCCAGAAGGAATATAGGGTCGAAAACAACAATCCGCCTGCATACAGCAGAATAAAATATAGTGTTCCCTGCGAACCATAAATCATGGACAGCGTTTTTTCAACATCGGTTCCGAAAATGTACAGCACCCACATGTTCATGAAGAGATGAACATAATCGGCATGCACAAAGCCATGCGTGATGAAACGATACCATTGATTTTTACGGCGGATTTCGTAAGGCGAAAACAACAGCTTTGCCATCAGACCCGAATCGTTGAAGGCCATCAACGAAACACCCACACAGGCAATCAGCAACAGAATAGTGATGGTCATAAAAATTATTGCGGTGTTTGTGTAAAGTCGATTTCAGAACCGAACATGCTGTGCGGAATGAGATAAACCGCCAATTGCAGAATGCATGCAGCCAGCACCCAGCCACGTTTTTGAGGATTCCGCCGGATGATGAAATATGCCAGAACCCACAATATAAATGATACCGCTGTTTTGTTGTCGGTCAGATCGTGTCCAAACGGCCAGCCTGTCCAGTAGGCATCGAATGCATATTTCTGAACAATGGGGCCGAGAATCAGGCCTCCGATCAGTAATGTAAGCATTGCCCAGAATGTGATTCTTACGAGATCCGGGTTGCGTTTCAAAGCTTCGAGTCCGGCGCGCACAGCAATGATCATGGACAAAATCATGATGAGAATATGCGGAAGCATGACCCAATCGGGCACAGCGCCTTTGTAGCGCAACACCACCGGTTCTTCGGTCAGGGGGACTTGTTTACTTTTTTCAAACAGCCAAACCTGATACATTATTTTTCCGGCCGGCGGCAATTGGGGCAAGGTGGCTGTAAGTACGCCGTCTTTATTTTTTAGCACAATGACTTTCCATTCGTCATGGCTGTTGAAACGGCGGTATTGAACCAGACCGGCAGCTTCTTTATTGGTGGTTTCAACAGAAATACCTGCGCCGGAATCGTCGCCCCAGGTGCGCAGCAGTTTGTAGGAAACCTTTTCGCCGAGATATTCAACATTGCCGCGAACGGGTGTGGTGGGCCCTGTCAGACGCTGATACACCATGATTCCGCCCGCCAGAACAATTGAAATAAGCCATAACCAAATGGATCGCATATGCTTGTTTTGAGCAAAAATACTAATTTTGACGATTCTTCGTTTCTACACTGATTAATATCACCACCATACACATGCTGATCCGTACCACATTTTCCGTTGTTGTTGTCGCTGCCATACTGCTGCTGTCGGCCGGATGTCGTAAAGATGAAGTCTTTAACGACGATCCGGATTTTACACTGGCGTTTTCGGCTGACACCGTTTATTTCGACACGGTTTTTACCACTGTGGGCAGTGTGACCATTCCTGTAAAAGTGTACAACAACAGCAACGACTTTATCAGTATTTCATCGATTTCGCTTGGCGGAAGCACCAACAGTAATTTCCGCATCAACGTAAACGGACAGGAGGGAACAGCGTTTTACGATGTTGAAATTCCACCCAAAGACAGTATTTTTATTTTCGCCGAAGTGACGGTTGATCCGAATAGTGGCACCACGCCTTTGATTATTGAAGATTCAATTGTGTTTATGACCAACGGAAATCAACAGAAAATTGCCTTGGTGGCTTGTGGACAGGACGCTTATTTTCATTTTCCCGATCACCCGCAAACCCAGTATCTGCCTGCGTATTCGCTGGTGTCTGGCGTTTGGGCAAACGACAAGCCACATGTGGTGTACGGATACGCCGTTGTTGACGAAGACAGTGTGCTGACCATTCCGGCAGGCACCAACGTGTATATGCACAACGATGCCGTGCTGTGGGTGTACGATGGAGGCTCGCTGCAGATCAATGGTGCAAAGGATAACGAAGTAACTTTTCAGGGCGATCGCCTCGACGATTATTACAAAGACCAACCCGGCATGTGGGGCAAAATCTGGCTTTCGGCCGGCAGCAAGGACAATGTGATTGATTATGCCATCATTAAAAACGGCCGCATCGGTGTGCATGTCGATACGCTGGGAGTCTCACCCAATCCGACTCTGACGATTACCAATACCATCATCGACAACATGAGTACGGCCTGTTTTGTTGCACAGGGCTCGTATGTGAAAGCCGAAAACTGTGTGTTTGGAAATGCAGGCTATTTCTCCGTTCTGTTGAATATCGGCGGCAATTACGATTTCCGTCATTGCACCATTGGCAACTACTGGTCGCACGGAACCCGCAGTGCATCGGCCATTGTGTTGAACAATTATTACGAGGATATTTACGGAACCACACAAATCCGCGATCTGACCAATGCCTATTTTGGTAATTGTATTTTATATGGCGCCAACGAAGATGAATTGCTGCTGGATAAAGCCACTTCGGGCGGTGTGTTTAATTATCATTTCGATCACTGTCTGATTAAAACTTCGCTAAGTGTGAGCCAGAGCGGATTTACCGATTGCAAGAAAAATCTGAGTCCCGCATTTACCGATACGCAATTAATGGATTTCAGCATTGGAAGCAGCTCGGCAGCGTTTGATGCCGGCGATGCATCGGTGACGGGTACCATTATGTACGACATTCTGGGCAACACGCGAATCTCGGGCGCCGCGCCGGATATGGGCGCTTATGAGTTGCAGTAGAGCATAACGCGCAACGCATAGGGCATGAGGCATGCGGCACAACGCTGCGCGAGTGGAAAGTTAAAAGTCATCAAGTAGAAAGGCGGCGTACAAGCATGCGGCATAGGGCATAGGGCATAGGGCATAGGGCATAGGGCATGCGGCATAAAGCACAACGCACAGGGCACCGGCGGTTGGGTGTAGTCTTTTTATACGGAGTTGTGGGGTTGAGTCTCCAGACTCAACCCGCAGGAATTATTTTTTCAGACTACACCCAACCGCAGAGTGCTAAGCGCTTCGTGAGTGGAAAGTTGAAAGTCCTCAAGTTGAAAGGTGACGTAGAAGCATGCGGCATGATGTAGGTTCGCTCTCTCCGCCGCGGCGGACTGCTCACTTACACTGGATTTATGTACGGTGATTTGCCGAGGAATAAAATGCATCTCCTATTTAAAGCTATAATGCCATTGTTTGTCGAAAAACAGAAGTGTTAATAAGTAATTGAATTTTACTATGTCGATTAGTATTCAATAAACGCAGAGAAAAAATTGTATAATACATACAAAAAATCAAAAACATTTGACAAATTAAAAATTATTTTATAGTATTGCAGCATCAATTACTAATCAATTATGAAAATCCATTTTCTGAAACGCCCGGAAACGGCCATTTGTAGAGAGAGAGAGAGCAACAAGTTCTCCGCAACTATTTGTTTAATTGCCGTTGCAACATTATTTATCATGCTGTTGCTTACCAACACAGCCAATGCGCAGGTGCAGAACGACATAAACCTGCTGCCCGACACGGGAAACGTGGGTATTGGTACCGCCAGTCCCACTGAGAAACTACAAGTGAATGGAAATTCAAAACTCGACGGCAGCGTTTCCGTAACCGATTCACTTTCGGTCGGTACAACATTATCGGTTGGTAGTAGCCTTTCGGTACAGGATTCTTTGACAGTCGGTACAAAAATGATTGTAAATCAGGCTATGTCAGTGGCTGACTCGTTGACAGTTGGAAGTTCCATTAAGGCCACTGAAATTAAAGGCGTTGAAAGTGTTAAAACCGAAGCAATAATAACTAAAGTAATACAAGGCGAGGCTGGCAAAGTGTCATTTGGAGCTGGCGATATTGGAGTACCATCCGGAGAATGCGATACCTCATTGATTATAAACTATTGCACCCGCAATATTTATGGCTACAAAAACAGTGGCGGCGGCAATATTACATATCCAGGAGTTTCGATTGGCAACGGGAATGTTGTTTCAGGAAAACATAGCTTTGCTGCGGGATTGGGACTTGTATGCAACGAAACGGCATCCATGTGTATTGGCGAAAATCTGACGGCAACAGCCGGAAATGCTATGGTGATTGGAACCGGCACTGCCACAAAATTCAACAACAACATTGCAAACAGTTTAATGATTGGTTTCAACACACCCTTAAACAAGCCTTCTGTTTTTGTTGGTCCGTCTACGATTGCCAATTTACCAGGCAATGTAGGCATTGGCACTTCAACGCCGGCAGATAAGCTTGTGATTGGCGAAAATATGGAGCGAATTAGTTTTGGGAGTGCTTTCAATGATAATTTCGGCTGGTCGACAGGATATATAGGAATGAATTTTACCCGTACACGAACTGATGGTCAGACTTCGGTCTGGACAGCCAGCTCCAACCCGAGTAATAATGGTGGTTTTGTAATGTCATCAGGTGCCAACGGAATTGTTTATTTCATTCCTGTTGCTTCAACAAGTGGATCGGATGTTACGCTTACGGATCAGGAGCTTTTCAATAAGAGGATGATCGAATTTCATCCGAAACAACTAAATGAGTATGCAGGTGGTCTTTCTGAAGCATTTATGAAAGTGAACGGTAAAATCTGGTGTAAAGAAGTGGAAGTGAAAATTGATCCTGCATTCTGGTGGGACGATGTGTTTGCGCCCGGCTACAAGCTGCGCACCTTCGAAGAACTCCAGGCCTACATTGCGCTCAATGGCCACCTGCCCGATGTGCCTTCCGAAACCGAAGTAACTGAAAATGGATTATCTTTGGGTGAGAGCTACGGCACCCTGCTCCGCAAAATAGAAGAACTCACCCTCTATATGCTTGAACTGAAAAAGGAAAATGAGGAGTTGAGGAAGTTGATTGAGGAAAAATAATTGGACTTGTATATTCTAAATTGAACCACCATGAAAACAAATTCAATCAGAAACATTTTCGTTCTTGCTCTAATTCTCTTTTCTGCTTTTGGATGCAGTAAATATGAGGATGGGCCTTGTATGAGTATGAAATCAGCCTTGCACAGGTTATACGGTACTTATCAGGTGGTATATTTTTCAAAAAACAATGTTGAGATAACACAGCAGTGGAAAGATAGCTGCGACTGGACTTTTGAGTTTTTTGATGATAGAAATACCAGAGAGGTTGAAGATATTTTTTATTATGAGGGGAAATTTTTCATGAATCAGCAGCAGTATAGTATGTATAAATTTTCTCGATTTTGGTTAGTAGATAACAATAAGTCTATAACGCTTGGGCTAAATTCTTATCAGATAGAACCTCTTGGCGTTATTGGAAATGACAGTATAGGAATCTTTCCTTTTCAATTTGGAGGGAATAGAACTTTCAGAATTACCAGACTTACCGAAACAGAATTATGGCTGAAATACGAAGATGGAAATGATGTTTACGAAATAAAGATGGAGGAATTTTAATGCGGAAGATATTTGTACTTTTTATGTTAGTTTGTTTCTCTGTAAATGTATTTTCACAGAGCTTTAATACAGAGTTGTATCGTTATTGGTTTTATCGCGATCGCCTTCGATATTTTGTGTATCCGGGCTCTGAGGCAGGGAATTCGGTTGTATGCACATATAGAAATCCACCAAAAGAAAGAATTGATGAATGGGTGCAATCAACAGCTAACACAATTGTTTATGGTCAGACATATAAGCTGATGGGTTATTATCTTGGCATGCTGGCGACTGAGTACCGTCTGCTTCTCGATAATGGACAGAATGATGATGCAATAAGGACACTGAATGAATTGGATCTGGCTCTGAATGCTTTGATCAGAATGGATAATTGTGAGTCGAAAGCACCTTGGAATTGTTCTCAGGATTATTATGACGGATTTTTTACTCGTTGCGATGTGCCTCCGGTTCTTTCTCAACCCATGACTGATTATTTGAATGATGGTCTTGAAACCGGATCTATAACAGAATACTGTTCGCTTATTGATCAGGGGTACAAGGGATTTGCGTTTGAAGTAAAGCCTACTCATGTGAATGCTGCAAGCAAATACGAGAATTCAGCGAATGAAATGTATCAGATTAGAAGTAACAATGCTGATGAAGATGGTACTTATTTTATCCCATTATACAATCAACATCAAGAAGAATATTGGGATTATTGGAAGGCGGGAAACTTTACGAGTAATGATGAGATTGTGGGAATATACATGGGATTAGCGCTTGTATGTAAGTATGTAGAAGAACCTTTTGTATTGGACAAGGCAAGAGATATAGCAAAGAAAATCCTTGATTTTGCGATTATTCATCCAGCGTCAATTCACCCAGAAATATATGCACTGGATATATTGAGTAACCCTGAAAATGCTGCGTCATTAATAAATTGTGTTCCAACTCAAATGAAATATCCTGATTTTTCAAATATAACTTCCGATAATGGTGGTATTTCTATAGGAGTTTTGTATGGGTTGATAGGGGCATATAATAAAATGAGTGATTCAAATACAGACATCTTACTGCCTTTAATTAGTGCATTAGGAATAAATACCGGCGTGTTGAATGTAAATATTAAAAGTATTTATAAAACAATAGTTAGGATTCTTTCTCTTGTTGATGGCAGCCCAGAGATTACAATTTCCGGGAATACATATACTTTTATTCATGGATATGATAGGGGGATGTATGAAAAGCTTGTCGCAATTTCAGACAGGACCGGAGCAAATTTACCGACACCTTCAATGGCGGTTAGAACAATTGGCAATGAATTCAACTGGCACACCTTTTACATGATGTTATGGGCTGCTATAAATAATAAGGACTTATGTAGAAATATTTATGATTTCCCTTTTGATTTATTAATCAGCGATATGGCTACAGCTCCCTGTAGCGGCCCATATGATTATGTAAGATACAACGGAGATTTATCTGTTGGTTGGTGTAATCAATATAAATACGATTCGGACCTGACTGGACAAAACGAAGGTGGTATTGAAAGTGGCACTTATCCTGGTTTAGATTACATGCTCCTCTACAACCTGGCCTGCCTCGCATTTCCAGATGGATTTGATTACGAAGGGCAACATTACAGTTTTCCCTATTATTTTAATCAGATAAACAGAACTGTTGCCGATAAATATGCACCGCTTGTTGTCCCGGGCAGTCCTACGCTGGAAATTTCTTCCACCAATAATCCTGAAGAAATCAGAGCAATAACAAGTATTACCAGCGACATGATTGTTTCGAACCGGGCGCAATTGCAACTTCCAATGCAATCGCAATCGGATACATATATTGATGGCGTTTTTGGCGATGTCACCCTCAAAGCCGGCGAAAGTATCAAACTCACCGATGGGTTCCGGGTAGATGCTGGTGCGCATTTTTTGGCACGAATAGAGAGTTATAGCTGCAATGGCCTTCCTTATAAAAACATGGCGGCACCGCCCTGGAGTGAGAACTATCGTGGTAGCTATTACGATACCCTGATTAGTGTGCCTATGGATCAGCGCGCACCCATTGTCTATTCTGAAGATAATTACGAAGAAGAAGATTTTGATATGCCACTGTGGGAAGATTATTACATGTACGATACAACAGCTGCAACAGAGCTTGCGGTGGGTGTGAGGCTCAATCCAAATCCATGCGTTAATAACACAACACTGACGCTTGTTGCGGAGAGTGAACAGTTTCTAACCATAGAGTTGTTTGATATGACCGGGCAGAAACGCGCCACCTTATTTGAAGGAACTGCCGATAATAATTTCACCCTCGATGTGGATATGAGTTTCTACGCCAAAGGCATGTATCTGCTGCGTATCAGCGGCGCCGGCGGCTCGAAGGTGGTGAGGTTTGTGAAGGAGTAGCGCAACGCTCATCCCGACGCTGTCGGTCGGGACTTTCAGACGCGCAACGTCCCTGGCAGTTGGGTGTAGTCTTTTTAAACGGAGTTGTGGGGTTGAGTCTCCAGACTCAACCCGCAGGAATTATTTTTTCAGA
>CAYSCE010000051.1:0-13700 GCA_964429475.1 uncultured Bacteroidaceae bacterium
GGCGATACGTTGTATTACGACCGGAAAGCCGCTTATGGCCAGGCATTCCGAAATGTCTTGTTTCGCGACACTACTGAAAATATTATGCTGACTTCGCAGAAAGGTTATTTCAGTCAGAAGGACAGTTCTGTACTGGCTACCGATAGTGCCGTATTTGTTTCCTGGGAAAATCAGGATTCATTGTTTTTGCATGGCGACACTTTGTTTTCGCGCAAGGATACTACGCTGGGGCGTGAGGTTGAAGCGTATTTTGGTGTACGCTTTTACCGGGTCGATTTGCAGGGTGTGTGCGATTCGCTTTATTATTGCGAAAAGGATTCGCTCATGCGTATGTATAAAAATCCTGTCCTGTGGTCCGATTCGATGCAGATGAGTGCGGACTATATTGAGTTCCTGGTCGATCGTGAGCAGGTGCGCGAGTTGTTTATGAAATCAAATGCATTTATTGTTTCGCAATACGAGGGCACCGATTACAATCAGGTAAAAGGCAACCAGATTCGGGGATATCTGATCAACAATGACCTGGATCATCTGGTTGTGAATGGAAATTCCGAAGCGGTGTATTTTATCGAAGATGATAAAGGTGCTAAAACCGGCATTAATAAATCTTCTTCTGCGAACATGACGTTGTTTCTGGTCGAACGTGAAGTGAATGCCATTCACATGCAGGGAAACCCGCAGGGAACCATTTATCCGAACAAGGAACTATCTGCTGCAGAGCGGCGTTTGAGTGGATTTGTCTGGTATGGCGATATCCGACCAAAATCGAAACACGATTTGTACAGAAAGACGGCTCCGGTAAATGTTGGTCCGGTTATCCGCGGCGAAAACTGAGTTTTTGCTCTCAGTCTTCATTTTTTTATTTTTAGGGATATAAGAGAGTATTGCCGACAACAATTACTTACAAATATTTATATCCGTTTGTAAACGAAAATAAGTACTTAATAACCGGCTACAGCGGATGAAAGGGTTCAACTTTGTGGCATCAAATTTCAAAAACAAACTGTTATGAATAAAGTTGAATTAATTGGAAGAGTCGGTAAAGATCCCGACATCCGCGAAACCAGAACCGGTAAGAAAGTTGCCCGTTTTTCACTGGCCGTCAATGAGCATTTTATTAATGGCATGGGTGATTCGGTTCAGAACACCAACTGGCTGAGTATTGTGGTATGGAACGATGTCATCAGCAAACCCGAAGACATGATTAAGAAAGGCGCCTGCCTGTATGTGCAGGGAAAAATCAACAACCGCAGCTATCTGGACAAAGACGGGCAGAAAAAATATGTTACCGAAATTATCGGAAATATGGTTGAGCCTCGTGTTGTCGGGCAGGATCAGGGCGTTGTGTAGCTGAATTTTTTATTTCGGGTATTGTCAACGCGGTCTGCATCTGCGGAGGGCGAACACGATCGATCTGATTCCGGTTATAGTTTCCCTCCGCAGAGCTGACAGTCATGGTGAGTGTATTGCACCGAAATAACAAATTGCATGATTCATTTACCAAAGCGAATGCTGATCGGTATTTCAAAAACTCGTACCTTTGCAACAAAAAAATGAAAAAACTGTTTGTTCTTTTAGCGTTTGTTGCAGTGGTTGCATCCTCATGCTCCGATGATGGCGATGGTACACCGGTTGTGATTAACCCGAATGCCAAACTTACCTGCAAATTAAACGGCTCGGCTTGGACGGCCCTCACCCGGGTGACCACAAATACTCAAGGCACTTTTGTTATTAATGGCAGTGCCCTGCAGAGCGATGCACTGAACATTACCATTATTGGTGAAACCCCTGGAACGTACACACTTGGAACCGGTCAGTATAATTTTTCAGCTTCCTACAGCCCTGTGGCATCAAATTCCGACAGCCTCTATACCGCCATCAATGGTACGGTTGAAGTTACTGACGTGGATACCCAGAACCGAAAAATCTCCGGCACTTTTTCATTTAACGCCGTTAACGTAAAAGATCTTTCAAAGACTATTTCTGTAACCGATGGTGTTTTCACCTCACTTTCCTACAACTAAACAAACTTCTTCATAATAAAATGGTCTGCAGTTACCTGGGGCAATTGCAGACTTTTTTTCGCAGTATAAGCTCCGGTTTTTCACATTTCCAATCGCATGTCAGACAACCATTTTAATTACACATTTAAGACCCTTCAGGGTCTGGAACCACTTCTTGAAAAAGAACTTACCGAAGCAGGATGCACAAACCTTGAACCGGTCACGCGCGGTTTTTGTTTTGAGGCCGATGAAGCGATGATGTATAAGCTAAACTTTACTTCCCGGTTCGGAATCCGGCTTCTGGTGGAGGTTTTCCGTTTCACATTTGAAAATCGCGAGGAGTTTTTACAGCAAATAAAATCGTTTGAGTGGGACACTTATGTCGCTGCTGAAAAAACCATTGCGGTTGATGCGGTGGTGACCGCAAGTCCTATTTTCAACAATTCGCATTTTGCCGAATTGCTGACCAAAGACGGCGTGGTAGATTTTTTCAGAAACCGTTGCGGGCTGCGTCCATCGGTCGACAAGGAATCACCTGATTTATTGATTAACGTATACATCAACCGCAACGAATGTGTTGTTTCAGTTGACAGCTCCGGTGCTTCGCTGCACAAGCGCGGTTACCGGGTTGCATCGCATATGGCTCCGCTGAACGAAGTGCTTGCAGCCGGTATCATTGGATTGTCGGGCTGGCAGATGGATTGCGATTTCATTGACCCCATGTGCGGTTCCGGTACTATACTGATCGAAGCAGCCATGATGGCCAACAACATTCCGGCTGGTTATTACCGTAAAGACTTTGGTTTCATGCACTGGCAGACATTCAAACCGGCCATGTTTGAGCGAATCAAGAAGGAAGCCATGTCGGAGGTGACGGAATTTGAATACCGGATTATCGGATGCGACCGCTCGGAAGAATCGTTGAAATCGGCCTGGGCAAATATCCGCAAGGCAAAACTGGATAAGGACATTGAGCTTGAGCTGGGGAATTTCTTCGACATTGAACCCGATGAAAAAAGCTGGCTTGTGTTCAATCCGCCCTACGATGCCCGTTTGCCCATTGACAACAGTAAAGAATACTACAAGAAAATTGGCGACACCATAAAAAACCAGTTGCAGGGATCGAAAGTGTGGATGCTGGTTGGTAACGAAGAGCTGTGGAAAAGTATCGGGCTGAAAGCAACAGTGAAAATTCCTTTACTGAATGGTATGATTGAAAGCCGTTTATTGGGCTTTGAAGCATATGCCGGATCGCGGCGCGAAACTCCGAATACGGACTCAGATGGCAAAGCCGAAGAATAATTTTTATGTTGTCTGGCTGGGGCACAACACCGGAATATTTACTTCCTGGGATGCCTGCCGCGAACAGATAAACGGCTTTCCGGGTGCACAGTATCGCGGCTTTCAGACGAGAGCTGAAGCTGAACAGGCATTCAAGTCGGGTTACTATGCCGGCATGAAAAAAAAGGAAGTCAAAAAGGCTGATCCAACATTAAGACCCAAAGATTTGTGTATTTGTGTCGATGCAGCCTGTAGCGGCAATCCAGGCGTTATGGAATATCAATGTGTGTGGTATCCCAATGGGGATTTGATTTTCAGGGAAGGACCATTTGCAGATGCCACCAACAATGTGGGAGAATTTATTGCCATTGTGCATGGATTGTCGTGGCTGAAAAAAAACAATCTTCCTTTTGTGCTGTATTCCGATTCGCGCACAGCTATGGCGTGGGTAAAAAATAAAAAAGCAAAAACGAAACTCGAACGCACATCGAAAAACAGCAGGGTTTTTCAGTTGCTGCAACGCGCCGAAGAATGGCTTCAGCAAAATCCGGTACACAACAAAGTCTTGAAGTGGGATACCGCGGTTTTAGGCGAAATACCGGCAGATTTCGGGAGAAAATAATTCAGGCAGATTTGAATGGCTATTCTGAAACCGGTACACCGTATTTTTCTACCGGCTCGTTCTGATAATAGGCTGGGGGACCATATTTGGTTTTTGTGCTGCGGCAGGCTGACACAATAAAAAGCACCAATGCTGAAGATAACAACAGCAGGAGAATCCGTCCGGGTCTGATATAAAACCTGTGTTTATTCATTTTCGGGAACCGGAACACCGTATTTTGTAATCGTTGCGGTATCGGTTGGTATCACTACGCCGTATTTGGTCACGGACTGGTCGTTATAGTCAGCCGGGATGGGGCCGTATTTGGTTGTTTGCTGCTGGCGCTTACACGATGAAGAAACAATAAAGAGTGAAGCGGCTGAAATGGCCATCAGCAGGAATCTTGAACTTTTATTCATCAGTTTCATAGGCGCAGATTTAAAGCAAATATACAACTTTGGGATGGTCTATCCAAACATTTTCCCGAACAGGGCGCTAATAATCAGGACGATTCCAAAAATGGCCAGTGAAATACCGACCAGTCGGTTGATTAACAGCTGGACTCTGGGTCGCAAATACTTCTTGATTTTGAATCCGATGAAGCTTTTAATCATATCCATTGAAAAAATTGTAGCCAGAGCACCGGAAAAGAAAATAACTGCGGTCTGATCCATTTTCCCACTGGCAGCTCCCTGCGAAATAATGCCGGTGGTTGTAATCCAGAACAAAATAACCGAGGGGTTTGCAATATTGAGAAAAAATCCCTTTGCCAGAAAGGTGACCGGGCTTACTTTTTTCACAGGGCTGCTTATTTTGGAACTTCTGCGTTTTAGCACCTCAGGTTTTTTAAAGAAGGTGTAAACACCAAAAAAGATCAGAATCACTCCACCGATAATGGCGGCGTAAATTTCATTTTTTCCTGCTTCGATAAATGATGATAAGCCCAGATAGGAAATAAAAATAATGAACATGTCGCTCAACGCAACGCCAATTGCAATGAGCAATGCTGAACGAAAGCCACGGTCGATTGAGGTCTGGATAATGGTAAAAAATGCAGGGCCGATCATAACGCTCAGCAGCAAACCCAATAAGACGCCCTTTATTAATACTTCTATCACAGTTTTTTATTTCTGATTGTTGAGAAATTCGAGCCAATCGCTCAGGTGTTTTTTCATTACCCGTGGGAATTTAATCTGAGCTCCGACTTTACCTTTCGATTTCATAAATTCATAAAAAGTATCGATCGGAAGAATTTCAACTTCAACTTTCCGGATGGCCGCAATCCTTTCAACCCGGTAATCATCGTTGAGTTGTTTCAGATTATTGTCGATGGCTTTGGCGGCCAGTTCCGTATCTATTTTGTCGTTGGTGCCAATCCACCAGGTATGCTTAAACATGCCTTCGTATGGCATACCGGCAACTGTAAATTCCGGCACCGAAATATTGTACTCGTTTTCGAGCATTTCGACCGCGCGGTTCATATTATCCTGCGAAAGGTGCTCGCCACAAACACTCAGATAGTGCTTGGTGCGACCAACAATCTGAATCTGACATTTATTAAGATCGGTGAATCGGAGAACATCGCCGATCAGGTAGCGCCAGGCGCCGGCTACAGAGCTCAGAATCAACGCATAATCTTTTCCTTGTTCCACCTGGTCGATGGTTAAGGTCGATGCGGTTGGTTTAATATTTCCTTCCGAATCAAAATTGTCGTCATTGAACGGAGCAAATTCGTAGAATAAGCCGTTATCGACAACCAGCGACATGGAGTCACTGTTGGGATCGTCCTGATAAGCAATATAACCTTCCGACGCCAGATAGGTTTCGAGATAGATCAGTGGTTTGCCCAGCAGTTTTTCGAAACTTTTGGCATATGGCGCAAAGCTGACTCCTCCATGCGTAAACATGGTCAGATTGGGCCACATTTCGTGAATATTATTCAGGTTGTAGCGCTCAATAATTTTGGTCATCAGAATCTGAAACCAGGCTGGCACACCCACAATGGCTCCGATGTCCCATTCGGGTGCTTTACGCACGATTTCCTCGATTTTGGTTTCCCAGTTACGTTCGGCGCTGATCTGACGACCAGGTTTGTAATGATGCTGAAACCAGAAAGGAATGTTTCCGGTGGTAATTCCGGAAAGGTCGCCTTCGTAATAGGTTCCGTTGTAATTCAGATGCGTACTGCCGCCCAGCATCAGAATGCCCCGTTGCAGAAAATCGGTGGGAATGTCAAAATTGGCGGCAGCCACCAGCGTGCGGATACTGGTCTTTTTGATCGCCCGGAGCATCTCGGGGGTGATGGGAATGTATTTACTGGTGGCTTCGCTGGTACCTGAACTTAGTGCAAAATATTTCACTTTACCGGGCCAGCAGACATAAGCTTCGCCCGTAAGAGTCCGATACCACCAGTCGTTGTGCATTTTGTTGTAATCATGCAGCGGAACAGTTTGTCTGAATTGTGAAATAAAATCTTTTTCCTTGAGAATATCGGCAAACTGATAATGCTGACCAAAGGCTGTCAATTGCGCTTTACGCAACAATTTCTTCAGGACTTTCTTTTGCTGTGATATGGGAGAAGGCTTTCGGATATCAGCCGGCATCATGCTTTTAAGCTCAATAGCGCTTTTGATAATAGAACCGATGATCGGCATAGGCTGGTTGTTTTTACAAAATTACTTTTTTTCCGGATATCAATCATTATTTGAATTCCGGACTGTTCGTTTTGGATTTTATTGTTTGCTGAGATGCGTCTGAAGATTGACCATGCGCAGCAGGGTTTCGGACTGACCAATTATGTTTAAAATGTCGGTCAGGTGTGGTCCCGAAGAACTTCCAACCACGCCAATGCGCAGCATATTATATACCTTGCCTGCCGGCAATCCTTGATCCTTGATAAAAGCAGAAATGGTTTCATCAATGACGGCCGTTTCCCATACAATAGCCGAAAAAACAGTTGCCAAAGAAGCAAGCCAGGTAGCCGATTCCGGCGTGCTGTGCTTTTTCAGATCCTGTTCGTTGTAAGTTGTTGGTGCTTTGAAAAAGTACAGACCGGCAGCCGGCAGATCTTTCACAAAATCGACGCGCTCGCGCAGCAAACCAGCTATCGTAGAGGCTGTTGCGTCATCAGTGTTGATGTTGTATTCATCGGACAGCAATCTTTTATATTCTGCACCAAGAGCGTCGATGGGAAACTTCATCAGATACTGGTGATTGAACCATTTTGCTTTGACTGGATCGAACTTGGCGCCGCTTTTACTCACGTGTTCGAGCGAGAACGCCTGACTCATTTCGTCAATACTCATAATTTCGCGCTCATCGCCGGGATTCCAGCCCAGCAACGCCAGCATGTTAATGAATGCTTCAGGGAAATAGCCACTTTCGCGGTATCCCGAGCTTTTTTCGCCTGTTTTTGGGTCCATCCATTGCATGGGAAAAACAGGAAATCCGAGCCGGTCGCCGTCGCGTTTGCTCAGTTTTCCGTTCCCATCGGGTTTCAGCAGCAAAGGTAAATGTGCAAACTGCGGTCTTTCCCAACCCAGATAACGATAAAGCAAAACATGCAGCGGTGCCGATGGAAGCCATTCTTCGCCACGGATAACATGGGTTATTTCCATCAGATGATCATCGACAATATTGGCCAGATGATAGGTCGGCATGCCATCGCTTTTGAATAACACTTTATCATCAATGTTTTCGCTTTTTACGGTTACGTGGCCGCGAATCAGATCGTCAAATTCAATAACGGAATTTTCAGGAACCTTCAACCGGATGGTAAACGGGTGGCCACTTTCAAGCAGACTTTTCACCTCATCGGCAGGCATGGTCAGCGAATTGCGCATTTTGCCGCGCGACCTGCAGTCGTACTGAAACGTTTCTTTTTTTGATTCAGATTCTTTTCGGATCTGGTCCAGATTTTCAGCAGTATCGAACGCATAATAGGCGTGTCCGCCTTCAATCAGTTGCATGGCATACTGATGATACATGGCTTTGCGGTCGCTCTGACGATATGGGCCAAACGGGCCACCGATATGCGGACCTTCGTTGAATTTGATTCCGCACCATGCCAGACTGTTGATGATATATTGCTCAGCACCTTCCACAAAGCGTGTCTGGTCAGTATCTTCAATCCGGAGAATGCACTGGCCGCCATGTTTCAAAGCAAAAAAGTAGTTGTATAAAGCTGTTCTTACACCACCAATGTGCAGGGGGCCGGTGGGGCTTGGAGCAAAACGTACACGCACCATAGTTCAATTTTTAGAGGTGCAAAGGTAGTTTTTTTAGCGGAATAACGTTTACAGGAGCGAGCCACCATGAAATCAGCAAGGGGTTCAGCTTCTAAAAATCCCTCACCAGCATCGATTCGGCCAGTTCGGCCAGGACCGCTTTCTGATCGGCGTTGAGTCCTGTTTCTTCGAGTGCCAGCATGGCTTTCCGGTGATATTCATTCATTAGTATTTTACAATCTTCGATAACGCCGGTTTGCAGAAAAACTTTTTTAACGGCGTCGATTTTTTGCTGTTCATCCATCGATTTATCTGAATACAGCTTTTTGAAAGACTCACGTTCAGCAGGAGCCAGCTTTTCGACAGCGCTGACATACAGAAATGTTTTTTTGCAATCGAGAATGTCGCCGCCGATGCGTTTTCCGAAGGTTGCCTCATTTCCGAAACTGTCCAACAGATCGTCCTGCAGCTGAAAAACCATACCGGTGTTTTCGCCGAAAGAATAAATGGCCTCGCACTGTTGCTGGGTAGCGCTGCCGAGAATAGCGCCGATTTTGAGACTGGCAGCCATTAATACGGCTGTCTTCAATAAAATCATTTGCATGTATTCATCCATGCTGACCTCGGGCATGGTTTCGAAATTCATGTCAAGCTGCTGTCCTTCGCATACTTCCATAGCGGTTTTGGTGAACACCTTTAAAACAGCCGGGAGTTTGTCTTCGCGCGTGTAGGTGACAAATTCATATGCTTTTGCAAACATAGTGTCCCCCGATAAAATACCGATATTGGAACCGTATTTATTAAAAACCGTTGGTCTTCCGCGTCGAATGGGCGCGTTGTCCATAATATCGTCGTGTACCAGCGTGAAATTGTGAAAAGTTTCGATGGCAATTGCCGGATTGATGGCGTCTTTCAGATTGTTTCCATAAAAATCGCACACCATAATGGTTAAAACCGGACGCAGCCTTTTCCCGCCTGCTTTCAGCGCATAGTCAATAGGCTCGTACAATTCATGCGGAAATTTCAGAAAATTGATTTTCCCGAACTCTTCAAAAAACAGGTCCTGGTAATGCTGAATAATTGTATTCATATGGTTAAATAATAAAGCTTGTGTCTTTCAGAATGCACTTGATTCCATCTTCAAGCGGCAGCAATGGCCGGTTGAGCAACTTGTGCATTTTCGAAATATCGGGCAGGCGACGACGCATATCGCCTTCTTTCAGCGGTGGCATATATTTCAGCTCCGATGTTGATCCGGTGACTTTTATAATCAGCTTGGCCACATCATCAATAAATGTTTCATTGTCGTTGCCAATATTGTATACATCGCTCGGCAGATCGGGGTTTTGCAACACCTGATTGAAACAGTTGGTGGTTGCATCCACATTGTCATCAATAAAGCAGAAAGTGCGGGTTTGTTTGCCGTCGCCGTAAATGGTAAGCGGTTTGTTTTTCAATGCCAGATTGATAAAACGGCTGATGACAAAGTCTTTGCTTTGTTTGGGCCCATAGGTGTTGAAAAAACGGAAAATGGTGTAGGGAAGTCCAAATTCGGCGTGATATGATTTTAAAAACGCTTCCGATGCATTTTTTACAATGGCATAGGGCAACTTTGAATTCAGCGGTGTGGTATTTTCGTTTTGCGGAAATTCGACCGGTTCGCCATACACTTCGGAACTGCTGCTGAAAAATACCCGCTGAACCGTGGAGTTTTTACTCAGATTCAGGATGTTTTCGATACTTTTCAGATCCTGCAGCACACTCACCGGATTTTCGAGCGTGCGTTTAACGCCCACCATGGCTGAATAATGAAAAACAAAATCGAAGCGGAATGCATGAAAGACCTCGGATATATCGCGGTATGCATTCACATCGCCTTTGATGAATTTGTAGCGATTGGTATGTTGCTTTGGCAGTTTTTCGATAGATCCGGTTGACAGATCATCCATGACGACCAGAAACACATCGGGATTCAGAAGAAGCTTTTCAGCCAGACTGCTGCCAATGAAACCAGCTCCGCCGGTGAGTAGAATGTTGATCATTGTTTTTGTAGTATGGATAATAAATACTGACCATAACCACTTTTAAGCAGTGGTTGAGCAATGACTTCGAGCTGTTCCTTTGAAATAAATCCTTCAGTAAAAGCAATTTCTTCTATGCAACCGATTTTCAATCCCTGACGGCTTTCAATTACTTCGACAAACTGACTGGCCTGTAACAGCGACGAGAACGTTCCGGTATCGAGCCAGGCTGTACCACGGCTTAACTGTTCAACACTCAGTTTTCCTATATTCAGGTAATGTCTGTTGATATCCGTTATTTCGTATTCGCCTCGGGCACTTGGTTTCAGGTTTTTGGCAATTTCGACCACCGAATTATCATAAAAATACAGGCCCGGAACAGCATAATTCGATTTGGGTTTTGCAGGTTTTTCTTCGATGCTGATGGCTCGCATATTTTCATCAAATTCAACCACACCATAGCGTTCGGGATCGCTTACGTGGTAGGCAAACACTATTCCGCCATCGGGTTGTTTCATGCCACGCAGTTTGTCGTGTAGTCCCGATGAATAGAAAATATTATCGCCAAGAATCAATGAAACATGGTCGGTTCCGATAAATTTTTCTCCCAGCACAAACGCCTGTGCCAGTCCGTTGGGAACTTTCTGCTCCATGTATTCGAAATGGCAGCCCAGTCGCGATCCGTCGCCCAGCAAATGTTCAAACATTGGTAAATCGTGCGGCGTTGAAATGATCAGTATTTCGCGAATGCCGGCCATCATCAGCACCGACAGCGGATAATAAATCATCGGCTTATCGTAAATGGGCATCAGCTGTTTGCTCATGGCCATTGTTATCGGATACAGACGTGTACCGGAGCCGCCGGCTAGAATTATTCCTTTCATATAGCGATTTTTACAAATGTAATATCAATGTTTTACAAAAGCGTTTCGTTTTCACTGTCATCATCTACTTCAAACATGGGCTTGCTGGCTTCCTTGTTTTTGATCAGCTTATCCATATACAGGATGAGTGATGGCAGAATAATCAGATTACTGAAAAGAGCCACCAGTAGCGTAAATCCGATCAGATAACCCAAACTGGCTGTTCCGCCGAATTTGGAGAAAATAAATACGGCAAACCCCAATACCAGCACTGTTCCAGAGAAGACCATTCCATTGGCCGTTTCTTTCAAAGCATTCAGTACACTTTCCTTAATATTGAAATCGGTCATTTTTAACTGGAAACGATAGCGCGATAAAAACTGAATGGCTGCATCGACTGCAATACCAAGCGCAATGCTGTAAATAATAATGGTCGATGGCTTCAGATCAATTCCCAGAAAACCCATCAGACCTGCTGTTACCAGCAAAGGAATCATATTGGTGGCCATGGCAATGAGCACCATTTTCACGTTACTGAACAGCAGATAAATCAAAAATGCAATGATGCCAATGGCAAGCGCCAGACTGCCATATAAGTTGGACACCAGATAATCGCTTCCTTTCTCAAAAACAACAGCTGAACCGGTAACGGTAGTATTGAAATCTTCTTTTGGAAAGGTTTCAGCAAGATCTTTTTCAATGGTTTTTTTAATTTCTTTGATTTCAGTCGTGTACACATTCTTTAACCGGCAACTGATGCGGGCTACCTGATAATTGGTGTCGATGAACGAGGTCAGAATTCCGGCTGCATTTTTACCTTTTTCATCTTTTTTGCTTTTCTCCAGATCGGGCAGATAGGGCAAAATGAAACCCACTTCGTTGTTGTTGGGTAAACTGTACATATCGGGCTTGCCGTTCCAGAACGACTGTTTGGCAAACTTGACAATTTCGACCACCGATAAGGGTTTTGAAACGGCAGGTATTTCAGCAATTTTTGTCTGGAGTTTATCAATTTTCTGTAATGTCGGCAGTTTGAAAATGCCACGTTCTTTCTTTGTGTCGATGGTTATTTCGAGAGGCAGTACGCCGCCCATGTTCTCTTCGAAAAACAACATGTCGGTATATAATTTATCACCATGCGGAACATCGTCAACCACACTGCCTTTGTTTTCAATGAGTGTTACTCCGTATCCAGCTGCGCCAACCAACACAATTACAACGACCAGAACAATACGACGTTTGTACTGAACAGTGTTTATAACAAACCGGGTAATACCATTCATCCAAGTAAAATCAAGATGCTTGATATGGCGGTCTTTGGGGGGCGGGAAAAGACTGTAGAAAGTCGGAATTAATATCAATGTAAACAAAAATTCCATGATAATGCTGAAACAGGCAATAATGCCGAATTCAACCATGATGGGATTCGATGTCACCATGAAGGATCCAAAACCAACCGCAGTGGTGGCGTTGGTCAGAAATGTGGCAAAACCAACACGGGCTACCACACGTGCCAGCGATTTGGCCTGATTGCCGTGCTGCGCATATTCGTAGTGGTATTTTGTAATGAGGTAAATGCAATTCTCAATACCAATAATAATCAGAATCGGCGGCAAAACCCCCGACAAAATGGTAAGGTCGAACCCGAACAACACCATGGCGCCTAAGGTCCATACAACGCCAATGATTACAATAATCAACGAAAATGTCAATGCTTTGACTGATCTGAAAAACAGCAACAGAATGATGGAAGCCACCACCAGAGCCAGCAATACGAAAATCTTCAATTCATGCTGAACCAGATTCGAAATGGTGGTGCGGATATACGGCATGCCGGAGAAATGCATCTCAATATCATGCTTCTCTCCAAAGGCATCAATGGGTTTCTTGATTTCCTGCAGCACACTTTCGCGCTCTTTGGTATTCAGCACTTTTTTGTCGATATACACCATCATAATGTTGGTGTTGTTCTCTTTATTGAACAGAAGTTCCTGATAAAAAGGCATCCCGTAGGCTTTGTCCAGCAAGCTGTCGAGTTCGGCCTGCGTAGCTGGTTTTTTATCAAACAGCTTTACAATTTTAAACTTCTTTTCAACCGTGTCTTTTTTCAGATCCATGCAATTTGCAATGGACATTACCTCTCCTACACCTTTTATTTTTTTCAGCTCGGCAGATAAATCACACCAGGCGTTAAACACGTCCAGCTGCTTTATTTTGTCGGTTTGAATGCCAACAAATAAGGCGCTGCCATCTTCTTCAAACTGCTTTTTAAAATCCTGATAAATAATGCTGGTGCTGTCCGTCTGGGGTAGCATCTGTGCATATTCATACGACATTTTAATCTGAGAGGCCTTATATCCCATGAAAAGCGTCAATGCCCCGATGATAATCAGATTCAGGGCTCTGTGGCGCAGGATATAGTTAACGATACGATTCCACATAACAACGAAAAATTTTCAAAGAGCGAAAATACGCACAAATTATGGAACAGGCGTATAAAACAAATATTAATTTATGATTTGCCCAGCAGTTTTCAGGCAAATGCATATGCTTTGTGTATTGAAAATCAATGCGTTAATTGTCGGGTTGCCGGAGTCTATTGTTTCAGCCGCACTTCTGTTGCACCAATGCCATATTTAAGAATGTTGGCATCTTCGTAGGCCAGATCGGGATACAGATTCAGAATGTCATGCAATTCCTTTTTC
>CAYSCE010000052.1:0-13696 GCA_964429475.1 uncultured Bacteroidaceae bacterium
GGAAACCGGCGACACTGCAGCTTCGGTTTTGGCCGAATGGCAGGAAGGCACAAAACTCTGGAAAATATTTATCATATTTGCTTTGATTATTTTTGCAGCTGAATTAATTTTGCTGAGAATTTGGATTTAACACTGTTCGATGGCCTCTGATAAAAAAAACAACGACGAAATAAAACAGGATGTTTCCCAGGATGAGAAAGGGAAAATCACCAGTCTGACGGGCATGTACCGCAACTGGTTTCTCGACTATGCATCCTATGTGATTCTTGAACGGGCGGTTCCGAATATGGCCGATGGCCTGAAACCGGTACAGCGCCGCATACTGCATTCGATGAAAGAACTGGAGGACGGCCGTTATAACAAGGTCGCCAACATCATCGGTAACACCATGAAATATCACCCGCATGGCGATGCTTCTATTGGTGATGCATTGGTACAGCTTGGTCAAAAGGAATTGCTGATTGACATGCAGGGAAACTGGGGAAATATTCTTACCGGTGATTCGGCTGCAGCTCCCCGTTACATCGAGGCGAGACTTTCAAAATTTGCGCTGGATGTTGTCTTCAATCCAAAAACAACCAAATGGAATCATAGCTACGACGGTCGTAACAAGGAACCGGATTTTCTCCCTGTAAAATTTCCTTTATTGCTGGCGCAGGGCTCCGAAGGTATTGCAGTTGGTTTATCGACGAAAATTCTTCCGCACAATTTCGTTGAACTCATCGATGCCAGCATTGCGGTGCTGAAAAACGAGCCGTTTGTGCTCTATCCCGATTTCCCGACGGCCGGACTGATTGATGTGCGCAATTACAACAAAGGCGAACGTGGTGGAAAAGTCCGCATCAGAGCCCGCATGTCGTCGCCCGATAAAAAGTCGCTGGTGATAACTGAAATTCCGTTCTCTGTAACGACTTCGGCGCTGATTGAATCGATTGTCAGCGCTAACGATAAAGGCAAAATCAAAATCCGTAAAATCGAAGATAACACGGCTGCGAATGTAGAAATCGTGGTTCATCTGGCACCGGGTGTCTCGGCCGATCAGACCATCGACGCACTATATGCGTTTACGGATTGCGAAATATCATTGTCACCGCTGTGTTGTGTCATCCGCGACAATATGCCGCGCTTTATCAATGTCGATGAATTGCTGATTGATTCAACCGAACACACCAAAGCGCTGTTGCAGCTTGAGCTTGAAATTGAAATGGCCGAGCTGAAAGAACATCATTTGTATTCTTCGCTTGAAAAAATATTTATCGAAAACCGCATCTATCGCGACATTGAAGAATGTACCACCTGGGAAAGCGTTCTCGAAACCATTGATAAAGGTCTTAAACCGTTCAAGAAGAAATTTTATCGCACCATCACAACCGATGATATAGTGCGGCTTACCGAAATCAGGATCAAGCGTATTTCGAAATTCGATTCTTTCAAAGCCGATGAACTCATCAAAGGGCTCGAAGATCAGATGATCAAAGTACAAAACAGGCTCGATAATCTGGTGGATTATGCCATTGCGTGGTTCCGCGATCTGAAGAAGAAATACGCCAAAGGAAAAGAACGCAAAACTGAAATACGCGCTTTCGATAACATTGAAGCGGCTGCTGTTGCCATTGCCAATCAAAAATTATATGTCAACCGCGAAGAAGGTTTTGCCGGCTTCAGTTTGAAAAAAGATGAATATGTGACCGAATGCTCCGAGCTGGATGATATCATTGCATTCACACAGGACGGATCCTATATCGTAACCAAAGTCGCCGACAAAGTCTTTCTTGGAAAAAACATCATTCATATCGATGTTTTCAAGAAGAACGATGACCGCACTATTTATAACGCCATTTACCGCGATGGAGCCAGCGGGAACACGTATGTAAAAAGGTTTTTCGTAAAAGGAATTACCCGCGACAAAGAATATTCTGTTACGCAGGGAACACCGAATTCGAAAGTGCTTTATTTTACAGTAAATCCGAATGGCGAAGCCGAAGTGGTCTCGGTGTATCTGGTACCACGTCCGAAGTTGAAAAAACTGGTATTCGATTTCGATTTCAGCGAATTGTCCATCAAGGGCCGGCAATCCATCGGAAATCAGCTGACACGGTATATGATTCGGAAAATCAAGCTGAAAGACGAAGGAAAATCAACGCTTGGAGGTAAAAAATACTGGTACGATCCTGAAGTGATGCGGCTTTCGGTTGAAGAACGAGGTCAGTATCTGGGCGAATTCCATGCAAACGATACCATGCTGTTCCTTATGAAATCGGGCTATTACCGCATTGCAAAGCCCGATCTGCAGTTGCATTTCGACGAAGATCTGATTCATATTGAGAAATACAATCCCTTAAGAGTATTTACCATTTTGTATAAAAACGCCGACAGGGAATGGTATCTCAAACGCTTTCAGGTGGAGCAGGGGCCAGGTGAAAAGACCATCGAATTTATGGATGAAGGCGATGCCATCGAATGGGTATCGACGGAATATTTCCCGGTCATCACGGTGTTTTACGATTCGAAAAAACTGAGCAAACCAAAAGACCCCGAAGAAATAGATGTGGCTGAATATGCCGTCATCAGAGGCTTTAAAGCGAAGGGGAAAAAGATCAGCACCGTGCCGCTGAAAAAGTTTACGGTCAATGATCCAAAACCTGCTACCAACGAAAATATCCGTCAACTGCTTGGCTTGCCTGAATTGCCACCGGATGAAAACAATGATTCTCCTGATGCCGAAGAAGGACTTGACGGACAAATAACTTTAACTCTGTAATTTTTAAAAACAATGAAAGACGAAAAAATAATTCCTGTTTCAGAAAAAACCAGCTGGATTGGTGTACTGGATTTCGATATCCGTGTTTTTGATGTTGTGATGGAGACCAAATACGGGACAACATACAATTCCTATTTCATCAATGCGCAGAAAAAAACAGTGGTTGAAACTGCCAAAGAAAAGTTCTGGCCTGTATTTAAAGCTAAACTGGAAAAGCTGACGCCTCTCAACGAAATTGAATATATCGTTCTCAATCATACTGAACCCGATCACAGCGGATCGCTGGGGTTATTGCTCAACGAGGCTCCCAACGCCACTGTTATTGGCACCGGCAACGCTATCCGGTATATGAAGGATCTGATGAACCGCGATTTTCCGCACCGCATTGTGAAAGACGGAGACGTGCTTGATCTGGGCGATGCTACTTTGAAGTTTATCAGTGCGCCCAATCTGCATTGGCCTGATAGTATGTACACCTGGTACGAAGAAGAACAGCTGCTGTTTACATGCGATTCGTTCGGTGCGCATTTCTGCCACGAAGAAATGATTGATAACAAAGTAGGAAACTACGACGATGCTTTCGATTATTATTTCAATGTTATTCTTAAACCCTACAGTCGTTTCTTTTTAAAAGCAATCGAAAAAATCGAATCGCTGCCCATCAGGGCCATCCTTAATGGGCATGGTCCGCTGTTGCTCAACGACTGGAAAAAATATGTTGATCGTTCAAAAGCCATGTCGCTTGAGTATCTCAAAAATCCGGATGCAAAACAAGTGTTGGTGGCTTATGTGTCAGCCTATCAGAAGTCGGCTATGCTGGCTGCTGAAATCGCGCGTGGTATCGAGGCTGAAGGGGATGTGAAGGCTCAGCTGGTCGATATTGAAACAGCCAGTCTGGGTGAGCTCGATTCATGGATAACAGCTTCAAGCGGGCTTGTTCTTGGCAGCCCAACCATCAATCAGAATATTTTATTGCCGGCGTATAAATTTCTGGCTGCTGTTTGTCCGTTGCGCGATAAAGGCAAGCCTGCCGGCGCGTTTGGATCGTATGGCTGGAGCGGTGAATCGGCCGTGTTACTGAAATCGGCCATGGAAAACCTGAAACTTGATTTTTGTGGTGACGGAGTTTTTATCAAATTTACTCCGGGCCCCGAAGAGCTTGCCATGGCTTTTAAATATGGAAAAGTACTGGCTGAAAAAGTATTGGAACGCAATGTGGCTGAGAAGTAATTTCTCGCCGGTTTTACTCCTGCTCTGTGTAGTTGGACTCATGTCCTGCCATTCGGAAAATAAGCTCGCACGCGGGTTTATCGATTCGGAAGTGAAACCTGCATTGTTTGTTACATATGCGGCCGATTGGGAGCAATTTTTTATCAAACCTCAGGGTAACTCTGCGTCGGATTCTTTTGCGCGTCGTTATTTTCCATACCGGAGTTATTTTCTTAAAAACGATGGAATCGCTGTTGTGGACAGCATTTTCAAAGCATCGCTGAATGCCGGTCTTGATACGCGCAAATTTCTGGTGTACGGCGACAGCAGTGTTGATCAGTTTTTGAACCATCCGGGAGATAAGTATATTGTTGAGTTTGTGCAGCTGTATATGGAAGAAAAAACGATGCCGGTGAGCGATACGCTGTATTTTGCCTCGGATTACTACATTCAGTTCGATACTGTAATATCGCGCATGGACTTATGTTTCTGGCTCCGGATTAATCCGGTTGATGATACCACTACAGCTGCGCCGCTGTTGTACGCCTCGTTTACACTGATTGATCAGTTCAGAGGAAACTGGGAATACGACATGACAAACGATCAGTACTCCTATCGGTACGATTTCACAGCCTTTGAACCAAAGGATATTTATTATTTAATTGTCAATTCAGGAAAAAATATTTCGGATTATATCTACGATTATTTTCTGAATTTGTATTTGTACGAAAACATGCACCGCAAGCCCGATGCGTATTATACCTGGAATGGATCTTTTTTGCGGAGGGCAGGGCAGTCGAGGTTTATTTTTATGAAGAATCCGGAGTGATTTAAGATTTATGATTATGTGATTTTAGATTATTGATTTGATCTTTGATTGATGATTTATTTGAATAAGTTTTGAAGTGGCATCGCAGCCAACATTGTGTCGTTCGACGTAGTCTTTTTATTTAATTCTGCAGTGCGTATTCTGGAGACTACGCCCAATAAGTACATTTTATAAGACAACGCCGAACACTGGTTTCATGAAACGGGCACCCAACATTTCAGTTTTTGAATTCCGAAAAGTACAGCCACAAAAAAAGCTTCCCGTTTGCACGGAAAGCTTTTCAGTTTAGTTGAGAATGCGATTATCGGATAATCACAACCGGTCTTGTTTCTACGGCACCATCGTTCAGACGGATTCTGATGTAGTACAATCCGTTGGTGAGATCTGAAGCATTCACCGAAATCAGGTCACTGCCTTCAGCCTGACGGCTGAAAACGAGCATACCCATATTGCTGTACACTTCAATGCTGGCTGCATTAGCCACACCTGTGATATTGATAACGTCGTTTGCCGGGTTCGGGAAAACATTGATTTCCGTTAATTCATTTTCGGCAATTGAAATAGTAGTGCAGGTTGTATCGGGATCAGCATACACGTTGATACCGCCGATAATACCTACAAAGCGGGTCGAACCCGACCAGTTGGCACCATCGGTATTATCAACATCTACATCACACAGCGTAATGGAACGTCCGAGTCCGGCAGCATCAGTAGGCCATGGAGCAGTTGTTCCGTAGGTGAGCGAATCAACCAGTAATCCTGAAGGACTGTTCAGTTTTACAAAAGTTCCGCTGTTGGTAATTCCGGTAGTTGGTCCCTGAATGGAACTGATACCATAAAATGCATCAGCAGCCGCTTTGTTTGGAGCAATGATGGCGTATCCGCCGGGGTTGATTACAAAACTGGCATCGAACACTTTGAAAACTGATCCGTAGGAAATTTTGTAGTTCAGCAAATCAACAGCAACTGCATCGTTGTTGTAAATCTCAATGAATTCGAGACTGTCAATTCCGCTTTCGGGAGAATTGTACATGATTTCCGAAATCACCAGATCCATTACAGTTGAGGTTGTATCGAGCATCAGACGGAATGCATACACCTGTGTCATTACATTGCCCGATGTGTCGCTGATGTTGGTTATAAAGAGCGAGTCAGCAACACCGCTTACCATCGGAGTTGCGAGCGTAAGAGTTACTGTATCAAGCGTGGTGTTGAGAATGGCATTTGAAATTGTTCCGAGCCCGGTATAATTGGTTCCGTCTTCGGCTGATAATGCTTCAACAGCTTCGTTGTAACGAACTTTTACAGTGGTAAAGTTGGTAAGCCATGCGTGGGTAGCCATCGGAGCAATTGAATCGTTTGATGAAACACATCCCTGACCAGGATCGGCATAAACGGTTTTTGAATTCACAACGCCATAAGCGTTATGTCCAAGGCTCCAGTTGCCGGCAACATTGTTGTCGAGATCCGGATTACACAGCGAAAGGCTGTAACCATTAGCGTTGGCATCGGTGGGCCATGGGGCACCAGGTAAATATACAACACTGTCAATCAGTACCGCTGTGGGTGATTTGATTTTTACAGTCGTACCACTATTGCTGATGCCGCCTGTAGCGCCCTGCATAAAGGGAACACCATAAAAATTCGTAGCTTTTGTTGCCTGTGGTGCAACCAGAATGTATGCGCCGGGATTTACAAACAATCCGGCAGGGAAAGTGAAGTTGGATGAACCATATGTCAAAACATAACCTGCCATATTTACAGTTGTAACATCGTTGTTGTAAATCTCAATAAATTCAAGACTGTCAACACCACTTTCAGGCGAGTTGTACATGATTTCGGTAATCACCAGATTTTTCGGACCGGTAGCTGTATCCAGGAAAAGCACAAACATTTGTTGCGCAGCCATGGCATTGCCTGCCGAATCAAGGACATTCTGCACGTAAAGGGTGTCGGGAACTCCGTTCAGCAGCGGTGTTGATAATGCCAGTGTAACGGTATCCTTCGAAGTGCTGAGTTTGGCATTACCAATTCCGGCGAGGCCGGTATAATTAGCTGTTGCCTGTGCTGATGTAGCATCCATTGACTCGCTGAATTTTACTTTCACAGTGCTCAATGTCTGAGCCCATGCATTCAGTGCAGTCGGAGGTGTGACATCCAGTACACCGTACACAACAGGAAGACTCTGTGCAACAGTCATTGGATTTCCTGCTGTATCAGCAACATTGTTTACAATGAGTGTATCGGGAACACCAAAGGTAAGAGGTGAACTCAGTGTAAGTGTAACAGTGTCCATCGAGGTGCTTAAAACAGCAGTGGCAATGCCCGGAAGTCCGGTATAATTGGCAATATTTTCTGCAGTTACATTATCAACTACTTCGTTAAATGTAACTTTTACAGTTGACAAACCTGTTGCCCATGCGGTATCAACAACTGGCGGTGTAACATCAAGCACACCATATTGCACCTGATAACATTCCTGCGCGAGCATAGTATTTCCGACAATGTCGGCAATATTTTGCAGGCAAATGGTATCGGGAACACCAAAGGTGAGCGGAGTGGTGAGTACGATATTTACACTGTCCTGAGTGGTGGTGCGTGTGGCCGATGTAATGGCGCCAACACCTGTATAGTTGGCAGTAACCTCGGCTGTAGCATTGACAGGTTCATTAAAGACAACTAAAATATTGCTGAGGCTGGTTGCAGTTGCAGAAACAACTGTCGGTGGGGTCACATCACTGGAAATAGTTGTAAATGTAGCTTCCTGCAATGTTGTTGCATAATTGATTGAATCTTCGACCGGAGAAATGGCAACATAGTATTGCTGGAAATTGGTCAGATCGGAAACCGGATCAATGGTGAAAATTTTATTGGTAGCATCGAGTGTTGCAGTAAAGGGAACAGCAGCACCCAGCGCATCGGTTTCTTTCAGAACAATCAGTGATGAAGGAGTTGTGATGGCCGAGTTGTCTATGTTGCGCACCTTCTCATCAAAAGTGATGGTAATATTGGAAGCGATGGGCACATTGGTGGCGCCATTAGCCGGATTGAAAGTGGCAATTGGAGCGGATGTAACAACATCGGCCCAGGTGGTACCAACGCGGATTCCGTCGACAAATACACGCTGTGCAGCGGTAAACTGACGAAGTGCAATACTTCCGATATTGGTGAAAGTTGCGGTTTCAGTAACTGATTGACTGTAAACAGCTGGTTCAACTGTCGGAAACGTGTCAACTATAAGGAACTGATTTGATTTGGTAACAATATCAAATTTTATTACACCAAGGTAGGTTGTTCCTGCTGTAATTGGCAGATAGGTTGCTGGGGTTGTTGTTCCAACTCCCATGGCAACGCCGGTTCCTGTCGCATTGACCCACACACGGCTGAAATAAGTAGAGCCGATAACATCCTGACCGAGATGTAAAAAATATCCCGCATTGGTAGCGTTTGCATCAACACGGAATAAAAATGAAACAAACAAAGTTCCGGATGTCTGAGCTGCAAAAGTATGATGTACATCTTCGCCGTTGTTGTCAACTGCAGCCAGATTACCAATCCCGGAACCTGAATAATCATCCATAGTCAGTCCTGGACTCATGGCAGTAATGGAATTGGTTCCGCTTCCGCTGTGAGCTGTCCATCCATGCAATGTCAGATTGTCGTCTGCCGGATAATCGAAATTATCCATAAACAGAAGACTCTGCGCTGTCACTGTATTATTCAGGCCTAGCCCCATAATCGTGGCCAGAATAATGGTGATCATAAATCGTCTTGTTTTCATAGAAATATATTTTGGTTAAAAATCTGTGAGACCGTTTTTTTTAGCAAGGATTGCAAAGATACGAAAAAAACCGACGCCTTTTGCTATTAAAATGTTATATATACGCTATTAATACAAACGTTTGATTTGTTAAAATAAAAGATAGTTTTCTTTAGATAATGATCACAGTTATGCAATATTGTCACCTCTATATTTATTAAAATCAGTTTTGAAATAATGTATAACTTTGAAACCTGAAATAAATTCTTAATTGAAATGAAACACGATAAACAGATTTTTGACCTGATAGAACAGGAAAAAGCCCGTCAGATGCACGGAATTGAACTTATTGCATCGGAAAATTTTGTCAGCGAACAGGTGTTACAAGCTATGGGTTCAGTACTGACGAATAAATATGCCGAAGGCTATCCCGGCAAACGTTATTACGGCGGTTGTCAGATTGTTGACCAGACCGAACAACTGGCCATTGACCGTGCCTGTGAATTGTTTGGTGCCGAATATGCCAACGTTCAGCCTCACAGCGGCGCGCAGGCCAATGCTGCTGTTTTCTTTGCCTGTATGAAACCGGGCGATACTTTCATGGGCCTCGATCTGGCGCATGGTGGTCACCTCTCACATGGCTCTCCGGTAAACCTTTCCGGTATTAATTACAAACCGGTTGCGTATCACGTAAAAGAAGAAACCGGACAGGTCGATTACGACGAAATGGAAAAACTGGCCAAAGAATGTAAACCCAAAATGATTGTTGCCGGTGCTTCGGCTTACAGCCGCGACTGGGATTACAAACGCATGCGCGAAATCGCTGATTCAGTGGGCGCTCTGCTGATGGCCGATATTGCACATCCTGCCGGTTTAATCGCTGCCGGGTTACTTAATAATCCAATTGAATATTGCCATATCATCACTACCACAACGCACAAAACCCTGCGTGGACCCCGCGGCGGAATGATTCTCGTTGGTAAGGATTTCGACAATCCATGGGGAATCACAACTCCCAAAGGCGTAGTGAAAAAAATGTCAGAAGTATTGAACAGTGCAGTTTTCCCCGGACAACAGGGTGGACCGCTGGAGCATGTGATTGCAGCTAAAGCTGTGGCTTTCGGCGAAGCTCTTCAGCCCGAGTACAAGGAATACATGACTCAGGTGCGCAAAAACGCTGCTGCACTGGCCGATGCCTTTATCAAAAAGGGATATCATATCATCAGCAATGGCACCGACAATCATCTCATGTTGATTGATCTTCGTCAGAAATTTCCTGAACTCACCGGTAAAAAAGCCGAAAATACTTTGGTGCTGGCCGATATTACCATCAACAAAAATATGGTTCCGTTCGATTCACGCAGCCCATTCCTGACATCCGGAATCCGTGTTGGTACGCCGGCTATCACTACCCGTGGACTGAAAGAACAGCATATGAGTATGATTGTAGATCTCATTGACCGCGTTCTGGCTGATCCCGATAATGAAAGCGTTATTGCAGCGGTTCGTAGCGAAGTCAATGCAATGATGAAGGATTTCCCGCTCTACGCCTGGTAGTTTTATTTGACTGATTGTTTCAAAATAGTATGAGTAAAAAGACATTGTTGATTATGCGGCATGGAAAGGCCGACGGCCAGATTGGTGGCGCAAAGGATATAGCGCGGCCACTGACCGATCTGGGTCGTAAAAGGTCGGAAATAATTGCTGCGGAATTATTAAAACGGAATGTTTTACCGCAGTTTATTATTTCAAGTCCTGCGCTGCGCGCCCTGCAGACTGCAGAGTTTATGGCCGGCTGCCTGAAGCTTGATCCGTCGTTTGTTACCATCAACAATGATTTGTATTTTAAAACTGTCAATGATTATTTCGATGCGCTGTATGCAGCGCCCGAAGAATACAACAGTCTGATGATTGTAGGTCACAACCCGCTGGTGACGCAGTTTGCCAACTTTTTTCTCTCGCAGAAACTGGTTGATATGCCCACCAGCGGATTGGTTGCCTTACAGTCCGATGCACACACATGGCCCGAATTTGTAATCGCATATAAAAAAGCTTTATTCTATCTCATTCCCAAAAATCTTGAGAATGAAAAAACGTAAAAAAGATTCTTTAGGTTTATATGTCAATCGTGAATTGAGCTGGCTCGATTTCAACGACCGTGTTTTGCAGGAAGCTGAATCGTCCAATGTGCCGTTGCTTGAGCGCATTAAGTTTTTGGGAATTTTTTCCAATAATCAGGATGAATTCTTCCGTGTCCGCGTAGCAACACTCAAAAGGATTGTAAAATTCCGCCGTAAATCGGAATACGAGTACAATAAATATTTCAGCCCTGAAAAAATTCTCAACGAAATAAATCTTCGCATTGTAGGCCAGCAGAAACGGCTTGCAAAAGTGTATCACATTCTGGTTGATTCACTCGCGGCCGAAGGTGTTCACATCATCAATGAGAAGGAAATTAAACATGCCGACCACAAGTCTTTTGTGAAAGCTTATTTCAACAATGTGTTGCGAACCTATGTGTTCCCGATCATCATGAAGAGCTACAATGCCGAAAGTGTTCTTAAAGACAAGTCCATTTATCTGGCGGTCTCCATGCGTAATACCGCTCGCAGCGCTGCTCCTGACTATGCATTGATCGAACTTCCTTCGGAACAGTTATCGCGTTTTGTGGTGCTGCCCGAAATCGACGGAGAACAGTATGTCATGTACATCGATGACATTATCCGTTATTGTATGGCCGATCTGTTCAGGAGTTTCGACTACGATGAATTCAATGCCTATACCATCAAGTTTACCCGCGATGCGGAACTGGAGATGGACAGCGACATTTCGAAAAGTTTCATGGAAATTATTTCGGATAGTCTTAAACAACGGAAGACCGGAAACCCGGTACGCTTTGTTGTCGACCGGGCTATGCCGCAGGATATGCTTAATTTCTTCTTCCGGAAAATGGGCCTTACGCGTGATGACACGCTGGTTTCGAGTGGTCGCTATCACAACCTGAAAGATATGATGGAATTTCCGGTTCTCGGGAAAAAGCATCTGATGTACGATCAGCATGAACCTGTATTGCATGCCAGATTGGAAAAAGCGCACAGTGTTTTTGATGAAGTTAAGAAAAAAGACATCCTGCTTTCGTTTCCTCATCAGCCTTTCAAGTATATTATAGATTTTCTGCGCGAAGCTTCAATCGATCCTTCTGTACGCAGTATTCAAATGACGATTTATCGTGTCGGCCGCAATTCAAATGTAATTAATGCGTTAATCAATGCTGCACGAAACGGAAAGCTGGTAACGGTTTTCATGGAGTTGCAGGCGCGGTTTGATGAGGAAATCAACATTTACTGGAGCCGCAGATTGCAGGAAGAAGGGGTACGTGTTATTCACAGTATTCCTGGTTTGAAAGTACATGCCAAGCTGATTTCTGTAACCCGCACCGAAGGCCGTAAAACTGTTTATTACACCAACATCGGTACGGGAAATTTCAATGAATATACAGCTTCGTTATATTGCGATGTCAGCATTATGACAGCCGATCAGACCATCGGCGAAGAAGTGGCTCAGGTCTTCGAAATGTTCGAAGCCAGTTACCGTACATTTTCGTACAAACATCTGGTGGTGTCGCCCATGGATATGCGACCGTTCGTTGAAGGCATCTTTGATAAACTCACCGAAAGTGCCATGCGTGGTGAAGAAGCCTATGCAGCCATTAAACTCAATAATATTCTCGATCAGAATATTGCGGATAAAATGTACAAAGCTGCCAATGCAGGTGTGAAAATCGATATCATTTGCCGCGGTGCATGTGTGCTGCAGCCCATCAACGATAATCTTCGTATCATCAGTATTGTCGGTCAAAATCTCGAGCATTCAAGAATTTTATATTTCCGCTGCGGCGCATGGGAACGTGTGTTTATCACTTCGGCCGACTGGATGAAACGCAATATGAACCGTCGTATCGAAGTGCTGTGTCCGGTATTGGATCCTGATGCAGCATCACTGCTTAAAAAAATCCTGTTCACGCATCTGAAAGACAATGTCAAGGCCCGTTATGTGAATGGAAGCCGGAACAATGAATTTGTCCGGAATGATGAACCAGCGCATCATTCGCAGGAAGAAGTTTTTCAGTTGATTAAAGCTGAAGGAGCACGGTTATGAGATATGCTGCCATCGATATCGGATCCAATGCGGTTAAATGTATGGTCGGAACCGTGATTGAGAACGACTTTCCGGTGGTGATTAAAGAAATGTATGCACGTGTTCCGGTGCGGCTTGGCACCGATGTCTTTCAGTCCGGATCTGTTTCTGCAGACTCCGAAAAAAAACTGCTCGACTCGCTGCAGGCTTTTACTTTGTTGATGAAATCGTGGCATGTAAGCGGTGGCGTAATTGCGGCCACATCGGCTATGCGCGATGCTGCCAATGGTCAGGATATTCTCCGGCATATTGAAGAACAGACCAACCTGAAAACCTGGATCATTAAGGGAAAAGTAGAAGCAGCGCTGATTACAGAATTATTTGCCGGTCTTGGAAAAAAGGAATTACAGAAAATCATGATTGATTTGGGCGGCGGCAGTACCGAAGTGACCTTTGCAAACCCTGACGGGAAGCGGAAGTCGAAAAGTTTTCAGATTGGTGCCGTTCGTTCTTTGCTACATGAAGCAAGTAAAGTAGAGTTAAGAAAAATGCTCGATTTTATAGAAGATAATATTGATCCTTTCGGGCAACTCATTATTGCTTCGGGTGGAAATATCAATGCATTGAAATCGCATTTCGGGCTGGCGGAGCCCATGTATCTGTCGTTTCAGGAATTGCAGCGCGCATACGATCAATTGCATCCGCTTTCGGTCAGCGAGCGTGTGGAGCGCTTTCTCATACATCCCGACCGCGCCGATGTGATTGTACCGGCCGCCGAAGTGTTTTTAAAAATCATGAAATTTGCCAATGCGCAAAAGCTCATGGTGCCCAAAGCCGGCCTCGCCGACGCACTCATTTTGATGCAGCATCAGGGCCGTACACCCGTTGAGTATTAGCTCAAGGCTCAACGCACAACGCATGAGGCACAACGCAAAACGCCTGTAGAGCCGAAGGCATAAAAAAAGCTGCGAAGCTCCATCGGATGCGCTGATGGTGCTAT
>CAYSCE010000053.1:0-13473 GCA_964429475.1 uncultured Bacteroidaceae bacterium
AATCCGATAAATTTTGCATTCATGTCTTCCTTTGTTTGGTGTATTTGTTTAATGCATAAAATTAAAAATATTACTCTGCATTTAACAACTAATCCGGTTTATTTTCAAAACTATGATTAATTTTTTAAAAATAATTTTTCATTTTGCTGTTTTTCTGCATTTTACAAATCAGTCCATGCGAAAATATTTAACATAATTCTGACTGATTCAGATTAAAAAGCATACAAACAGGCAGAAATTGGGCACAAATTCGTGGCACGATTTTTAAAAGCCCGGCCGCGAAAAATATCGGTTTGAAAGTTAAACCGGTATTTTCCATAAAAGAAATGATTAACTTTGTAAAAAAAGAAAAAAACCATGAAAAACCTTATTATTCTTTTCGCAGTTGTGTTTTTCAGTTCTGTTGCATACGGACAGATTGACATTGGCGGCAAAATCAAGCAAAAGGCACAGGAACGCCTTGAGAACAAAACAGATCAGACCATTGACAAAGGATTTGACAAAACCGAAGAAGGCGTGAATGGCGTTTTCAAGAAAAAAGATAAGGATAAAGACAAAGAAGACGGTGAAAAAACCGACGAAAACAAGGACGCTACGAATGACGCCAATGCAGATGGCAATACAGACGAAAACAAAGATACTGAAGTAACAAAAACAAGTACCCCAACCCTGCAGAGTTATACCAAATATGATTTTGTTCCGGGTGATCAGATTTTGTTTTTTGAAGATTTCTCGCAGGATGCCATTGGTGATTTCCCGGCAATGTGGACCACCGACGGAACCGGCGAAGTCAGAACGCTGAATAATTACCCCGGTCAATGGTTGTACATGAATGGAGATGGCAGCGCCTACTGCCTGATGAAAGACCTTGTATTACCAAAGAATTTTATCGTTGAATTTGACGTTGTCACACATAATGAGAAAAATGATGCCGATGCTATGAGCTTTTGCTTCAACCTGTACTCCTCGGATAAAGATTGGCTTATCGATGCATCATGGCCGGGAACAGCCGGTTTTTATGTTAACCCTTCCTATTACAGAACATCTGCAAAAGCGCATGCCCCTGATATGGATTTTGTTGAACTGAATAGTGATGTGAGACTTTTGGAAGAAGGAAAACTCAATCATTTTATTTTCTGGGTTCAGAACAGACGACTGAGAGTATACGTTGCTGGTCAGAAAATTCTTGATGGTCCTACAGCTTTGGCCGAAGGCATTAATTACAATCGTCTTCGTTTTCACATGTGGGGAGAACAGGGCCAACATTTTATTTCAAACATTAAAATCACTACCGCAGCTCCCGATACCCGCAGCAAACTGCTCACCGAAGGTAAACTGATCAGCTACGGAATTTATTTTGACAGTGGCAAAGATGTGGTAAAAGCTGAATCATACGGAGCGTTGAACGATATTGCCAAAGTGCTTAAAGAAAACCCGGATGTAAAAATCAAAGTAGTTGGCCACACCGACAGCGATGGCGACGATGCTTCGAATCAGGATCTGTCAAAACGTCGGGCTGCCAATGTAAAAAATGCTTTGGTGAAAGATTTTGCCATTGATGCCAGCCGCATTGAAACTGATGGAATGGGTGAAAGCCAGCCTATCGGACCCAACGACAATCCTGAAAATAAAGCGAAAAACCGCCGAGTTGAATTCATAAAACTATAAATCACAATGAAAAAACTATTGCCGTTTCTGATGGCTGTTGCAATTGTATTTGCAGGCTGTAAAAAAGACGATCCGGATCCTTCGGATACTACTCCCACAACGCCTTCCAGTTCTGTGTTTACATTTTATAAAGCAGGAGCTTCGTGGATATACGATGTCTATGATACAGATCACAACGACACATTACAAAACACTTATACCATCAACAGCATCAATGCCCAGAATTATGCTACGGTAACCTATAATTGGGCAGGCTTTTTTTCCATCACGCAGGAATGGTATGCCGACAATCAGAAGTTTTCCATGCTTTGTTCGCAAGGTGGCGGAACCATGCTTACCTTCTGCGATGCTAACCCCGTTGTTGGTGAAACATGGTTTGAATCGTGGACCGATTCCACAGGAACAACCACCGACACCTGCCGCATTGAAGCCCTGAATGAAAGTGTTACTGTTGCTGCCGGAACTTTTACCGATTGTGTCAGAATCAGAAAAACCACTTCGGGCGATCCGGTCTGCTATAAACTTATCTGGTTAAGCCTTTCGAAAGGTGTCATAAAAACAGAAGGTACAACAACCGAAGATTATCCAACAATTATTTACGAGGAGCTTTCCACGTATCACCTGTAAAAATCAATACTTAAAAGCCATCCATTACGGGTGGCTTTTTTTTATTTCAACCCCTTTACCGACGGTTTTCCGGGAATGTATTCTTTCCCATAGTCGGGTTCAAACAAGGCGGTATTTTCCAATTGGCCGGCAATATATTTATTGTATGCCAGCATACAGGCATTCGAAGAAAGATGAATCTGTTTGCTCAGAAAAACCACCTGCTTATTTCCTTCATACATTGGCTTTAGTTTATCGGAGCCCGAGCCGGCCAGAAACAATTTACGTGTGCCGAAAACATTCAGACTATCCGGACCAATTATCCATGCATGCGATGGCTCCATTTCATTCAAAGCGGCATCGTACACGGCTCCAAAAACCTCCATGCGACGCGCATCAATCATAGGCAACAGTAAATCCGATCCCGACACTTCGGCCAGGTTCAACATTCCGGCAGCAGCTGAGTGCAAAGATGCAACAGCAATTAAAGGAATATTCAATGCGTAACAAATGCCTTTGGCTGTGCTGGTTCCAATGCGCAAACCGGTATAGGAGCCAGGTCCCGAACTAATTGAAACGCCGTTCAGATCAGTTTTACTGAAATTTAGTTCCGTCAACAGGCGATCAATTAATGGCATCAGCGCAGCAGCATGCGAATATGAGCCGGTATCAATGAGCTCTTTCACCAGTTTTCCGTCACAGCTGATGGACACCGAGCATTGGCTGGTGGCCGATTCTATATGTAAAAGCTGAATCAAATCTATTTCTCCTCAAACAATTGATCGCGCGGGACAATTTTCACTCCTTCGTCGCCCTGCAGCAATTTGGCTATAGCACTGTACGGAGCAACAATCACCTGTTCGTCTTTTTTGAGTCCCGACAAAATCTGGATGTATTCGTTGTCCTGTATGCCGGTTTTCACTTCGCGGCGTTTGGCAATGCCATTTTCAACCACAAAAACAATTTCTTTGATTTGTTTCTTATCATCCACTTTCGCCTTTTTGGTTGAGTCTTTATCTGCATCATCGCGGGTGGTGACCGACTGAACGGGAACCGACAATACATTTTTCACACGCTCGGTTTGTATTTCAACAGTTGCCGACATTCCCGGGCGGAACGGTGAAAAATCAACAGCACCTTTGGGAATCATATCGGCATACGAAGACGAAAGAATCTGAATGACCACATCGAAATTACTGACCTGATCGACACTGACGCCGCTCACCGTGGCCGAATTGGCAATTTCGGTAACCACGCCTTTAAAGGTCCTGTTTGGATAAGCATCCACCTCAACGGTGGCGGTATCACCCAAAGAGAGTCGGACCACTTCATTTTCATTGACACTGGCCAGCACTTCCATTTCGGCCATATCGGCAATACGCAGAATTTCGGTACCGGAGCTGAATTGCGATGCACCTGCAACGCGCTCGCCCACTTCGATATTCAATGTGCTGATGGTGCCATCGACCGGTGCCTGAATGGTGGTTCTGGCCAGATTCTTCGAAGCTTCGCTCATACTGGCCTGTGCGCTGTGCACATTGTACCGGGCAGCATTTACCGTTTGTTTCGAAGCATCGACCTCGGCTTTGGCTACGTTGTATTGCGCCTGAATACTTTCGAATTCAGACTGCGAAATAACGCCCTGGTTGAATAAAGTCTTATTGCGGTTGAACGATGCTTCGGTGTTGGCAAACTGTGCTTCGGTCTGTGCCAGCCTCGCTTCGGAATTGGCCAGATTGGCACGTTGTGAATTGACCGTTGCAGCCAACTGATCGTAATTGGCTTCGTAAATATCAGGTTTAATGCGGGCCAGGACATCGCCTTTCTTTACACGGTCGCCTTCTTTTATCATCAGCTCGACCACTTCACCCGACACATCGGGGCTGAGTTTTACTTCGCGCACCGGCTGAATTTTTCCACTCGCCGAAACGGTTTCGGTAATACTACGCTGAGTCACTTTTTCGACAGCAACCTGGGTGGTATTATTACCGCCAATTACGCCTGCTTTCCGCAGTACAACAAGCAAAACTACCAGTCCTATCAGACCGAAAATAATGATGCGTCTTTTTTTCTTCTTATGCATTGCCATAGTGACAGTTTATTTTAAAGCTTGATTTCCCGTCCAAGATAATAATCCAGAATTTTTGAGCGGAAAATAAATTCATATTTAGCTTGCAGCATTTGCGACTGAGCAGCTGCAAGTTTGTTTTTGGCATCGGAAAAATCGATGGGCGTTGCCAGACCGACACTGAATCGTTGATCCATATATTTGAACGATTCCTGAAGAGCAGCCACCTGCTTTTTTGCTGCGGTATAACTGCGAAAAGCACCACTGGCATCGGCATAAGCCTGCTGAATGGTTTTTTGCAGATTCAGCTTTTCCTGATCGTAATTCAGTTTAGCTGTTTCCATACCGATTTTGGCCTGTCGAACTGCTAATGAGGTATTCAGTTTGTTGAAAATCGGAATCGTCAATTGGAGTCCAATCGATTTGTTTATGTTGTCTTTGATCTGATCCTGAAACGCTGATGTTTCGTACAGATAAGAATATGATGGCATCATGACATATTCTGTTATCGCTTCACTTGTAAATCCAACCGTATCCAGCCCCTGATATTGCAAACCGGTCATTTTTTTACTGGCTCCGGAATAGCCGGTACCGAGTGATCCATTCAATGACAGCATCGGATAACGGCCCGAACGGGCAATGTTCAGATTTTTTTCTGCAATATCAACGCGATAGCCTGCAGCGATCATTCCGGGCTGATTTTGCTGTGCAAAAGCGTATACATCATTTGGATTCAACAACATAAAACCGGCAGTATCCGGTTCGCGGATATCCGGAACAACAATCTGAAATCCGCTCATATCCTTCAGATCGAGCATTTGAGCGAGCGTGAGATAAGCCATATCGAGCTGATTCTGCGCCGACACCAGTTGGCTTTCTTCTGAAGCAGCCTGCGCTTCGATAGTCAGCAGTGTACCTTCCGAAATAGTTCCGGCTGCAAACATTTTCTTGTTTTTCTCAACCTGAAGATTGGTAACATCGAGTTGGCTGCTGGCGTTGTTTACCAGTTCCATGGCGTATAGAACCTGCAGATAGGCAGTAGCAATCGAAAGCGAAATATCATCCGAAATTTGCTGTGCATCGAGTATTGCGGCTTCTGCTTCGAGCTGGCTTTTCTTGTATGAATTGATCAGGTTGAAGCCATTGAAAAGGGTAATATTGGCGCCAATATAGAAATTGTTCGAGCGGACACGGTCAGTTGCAAACTCATTGGTGTACATGTCAACTGTGCGGCCATAGTTGTAGGAATGAGTAGCGCCGGCCGAAACACCGGGCAGGAAGGCCGCCTTGTCGCGGGTCAGCGACAACTTTGCAATTTCGGAATTCAGCTTCTGCAAACGAATGGTAAGGTTGTTTTCCCTTGCATATTGAATGCAGGATTCAAGCGTCCAGACAGTCTGTCCTTCTGCTGCAACAGCAGCCAGCAGCAGAATAAAAAACAAAAGTCTTTTCATCAGTAGTTAAGTGTTAAGTGTAACAAAAGTACGAATTTGTGGAGTTTATTATGTGTATTGCAAAAAAATATTCAAAAAGCTGGCTGAAGGCTGACAAAATGGCTCATTCCGACGCTATCGGTCGGGACTTTCAGACGCACGACGCACAGAGCATGATGCTTGGGACAAGGCTGTGAGTACTTTTGTCTATTTCCTTTTGTCTTTTTCAGACGCGGATGAAAGCGTTGCGTTTTAGGATGACCAGATATGGTTTGGTGTTATAAACAATCCCGAATTATCCCTGGTGGCAACTAAGAAACTAAAACATTTCTCCATTTTAAAAATGAATCTCACGTAAAATATAATTCACTAATTTTGTTAGAATTGAGAGATGAAATATGTATTAAAAACCATTATTCAATCATGAAAAACGAAATCATCATATACCAGCCAAACGAGCTTTCTTCACACATTGAAGTTAGGGTTGATGAAGATACGGTATGGCTAAATAAAGATCAAATTAGTGTGCTTTTTGGCAGAGACAGAACAGTAATCGGAAGACATATCAATAATATTTTCAAAGAGGGCGAATTAGACAGTGAAGTGGTATGTGCATTTTTTGCACTAACCACTCAACATGGCGCTATTAAAGGGAAAACGCAGAATCTGAATGTGGAATATTACAACCTTGATGTTATAATTTCTGTCGGTTACAGAGTAAAATCAAAGCAGGGAACCCAATTCCGGATCTGGGCGAATAAAGTACTCAAAGATTATCTGCTCAGGGGTTATGCCCTTAACAGCAGAATGAACCGCATAGAAGAACATGTTGATTCACTTTCAAAAAAAGTGGAAGGAATCGACCTGCAGATAAAAGCTTCATTGCCGCCAAATCAGGGATTGTTCTTCGATGGCCAGATTTTCGATGCCTATTCATTTGTGGCTGACCTGATAAAATCGGCTAAACAAAGAATCGTACTGATTGATAATTACGTTGATGAATCGGTGTTGACCATGCTTTCCAAGCGGAAAAAGAATGTTTCTGCTACTGTTTTTTTCTTCGCATGTTACCAAACAATTACAACTCGATCTGCAAAAACACAACCAGCAATATGCACCTATTGAATTAAAAGAATTTTCAAGATCGCACGACCGCTTTCTGATTATTGATGAGGTGGTTTATCATTTCGGTGCATCGCTGAAAGATTTAGGAAAGAAATGGTTTGCTTTTTCGAAAATGGAGATGAGAGCTGAAGAAATCCTGAGCAAACTGAAATAAAAAAACTTTCCTGACCTGCCAGAGTCCGCAATGCAATGAAGGACCTGGAAGAATCGGAGAGATAAGACAAACCCAACATTCTGTCGTCCGAAGTGCGCTGATTCGGAAAGATACATCACGCAACCACAGAATTTCTTTACATTTGCTTTTGTAAAATATGAACTATGAAAACTTTTTTCATTGCGATTCTGATTCTTTTCTTTTCTGCTGCTGCATCCGCACAACAAAAATCACCGGGCAGCGACAGCATTGATGTGATCCGATATTCCATCAACATTGATACTCTGAATATTTCAGCAAAACAGCTGTATGGCTATACCGACATTTACTTTCAGCCAAAGGTAAATAATCTGCATTGCATTCCCCTCGATCTGCTGGAGCTGACTGTTGATCAGGTGTATCTGGAATCAACACTCAATACAACATGGACCTATAACGATACGCTGCTCATGATTCAGAGCCCGGTGGCGCTAGCAATTAACGATACTTTCCATCTGAAAATATTTTATCACGGACAACCGGTAGTTGATCCCAGCGGCTGGGGCGGTTTTTACTTTCAGAGCCCATACGCCTACAATCTGGGCGTTGGTTTCGAAGACAATCCGCACAACTACGGCCGCGTCTGGTTTCCCTGCATTGACGATTTTACCGATAAAGCATATTATGACATATATGTTCTTACCGACACCAATCAGATGGCCGTTTGTGGCGGAACACTGACCGACACCACCCATATTGAAGATGAAGATCTTATTGCATGGCATTGGGTTCTGGCCGAGCCGATTCCAACGTATCTGGCGTCCATTGCCGTTGGGCCGTATGTCTGCGTTTCGGATACCTTCAACAGTATAAACGGAAATATTCCAATCGATATTTATGTCAATACCAGTCTTGTTTCAAAAGTCCCCGGCACATTTGTTAATTTGAAAAATATTCTGGCAGCTTTCGAAAACCGCTTCGGACCTTACATGTGGGAACGTGTGGGGTATGTTGGCGTACCTTTCAACAGCGGCGCTATGGAACATGCCACCAATATTGCCCTGCCCAATTCAGCGATAACCGGCAATACATCAAACGAATTGCTGTGTGCCCATGAACTTTCGCACCATTGGTTCGGCGATCTTGTGACCTGTGCCACCCCCGAAGAAATGTGGATAAACGAAGGCTGGGCGGTTTTCTGCGAGTTTATTACACAGGAAAGCCTGTATGGCAACAGTTCCATGCAGGATTATGTCCGCTTAAAACTGGCTTCAGTACTTCGTTCCGCGCATATCGATGACGGCGGGTTTTATCCCGTTGGAAATGTTCCGCACAACATAACCTATGGAACTACCGTGTATGACAAAGGTGGTCTGGTGGCTCATACGCTGAGAAATTATATCGGTGACTCACTGTTTTTTCCGGCAGTGCAAACTTTTTTTGACAGCCTGCAATACGGCAATGCTACAAACACACAACTTCGCGATATTTTAAGTCAGGAAACCGGTATTGATCTCACCGATTTTTTTAATGCATGGGTGCTGCAACCCGGATTCCCACACTTTGACGTTGATTCCATGCATATTGTTGAAGGCAGTGGAAACGCTGAAGTGACCGTTTACTTAAGACAAAAGCTGTATGCGGCACCTCAATTTGCCAACAGTAACCACGTTGAACTGACCTTTATGGATTCGCTTTGGAATGAATATACCGTAACAGCTGAATTCTCGGGCCAGAGCGGCTCCGATGTGTTTACGGTTCCCTTTATACCAACCGTTGTCATCGTCGATAAAAATGAAAAAACAGCCGATGCCATTGTCAGCTACAATAAAATAATCAAGTCGCCGGGCACTACCTTGCTTAATGATGCCTATGTTGATCTGGTGGTGACGACCATTCAGGACAGTATGTATTTCAGAGCCGAGCACCACAAGGTTGCCCCCGATCCTGTTGTTTCAAATCCGGATATTTACAGAATTTCGGATAGCCGCTACTGGAAAATTACCGGACTTATTCCTGAAAATGCGGAGTACTACCTGAAATTTGATTATAACCGCACCGGTGTATTTTTCGATCTTGGCCTGGCGCCAACCATAGCCAGTGTTGATTCGCTCATTCTGGTGTATCGTCCGGGACCCGGCCACGACTGGCAGTTATTCCCTTTCACCATCAGCGGAAACGCCTATGCCGGCCTGATGACAACGTCGTTTGCCTATCCGGGCGAATATGCACTGGCCATTGGCGAGCCCAATCAAAGCGGATTGCAGGAATCAGAATCACAGCAATCATTAAAACTTTTTCCCAATCCGGCTTCCGACAAACTGCAAATCGGGAACATGAATGAAGAATGTGTTGCTATCAGCGTTACAGACATGTCGGGAAAAGTGATTTATCGTGAAAGCAAATCGCCGGAGCAAAACAATCTGGTTATCAATACGTCACACTTTTCCAACGGCGAATACCTGATTCTGGAGCTTGATTCAGCCGGTTGCTGCCTGTCGCATGCAAAGCTGACCATTGTGCGATAGCCGGCACCGCCGAAAAAACAGAAAAGAAATTGAAAAGCAAAATCAATTTGCTTTTTCCGAGAAAGGCTTGAAACCGTTTCCGACAATTTCATTGGCGTCGATGACCGACATGAATGCATTCGGATCAATTTCGCGGATGTAATCCTGCAGCATGGCCACTTCGCGGCGGTTGACAACCGTATAAATCATTTCTTTTTCTTGTCCCGAATACATTCCGCGCGCTTTGATAAAAGTGCCACCACGATTCAGATCATTCAGAATTTTTGCACTCACTTCGTCAGGCTTATCTGTAATAATCATACAGGTTTTATCATAGCTGACCCCCTGAATTACCGCATCGATTACTTTGCCCGTAATGAAAATGACAATCCAGCTGTACAGCGGAATTTTCCAGTCATCGAATGCTACAAGGCTGATCATAACAATGGAAGCATCTACAACAATCAGCAGCTGTCCCACCGGAATTTTTGTGTACTTATTAATAATCATGGCAATGATATCGCTGCCGCCCGAACTGGCTTTCGATTTAAAAATCAATCCCAGCCCAAAGCCAATCAGCAAGCCGCCAAAGATAGACGAAAGCAAGGGATCGCCCTGCACCAGAGGCTCATAGCCCCACGAGAACTCGAGCAATGAAATCCAGCCCGACAAGAGGGTGAAACCGGCAATGGTTTTAACGCCAAATTTTGGTCCTATAATCCGTATAGCTATGATTGTCAATGGAATATCAATTAAAATGCCTACCAATCCAATAGGCGAACCAATCAAATAATGCAGCACAATAGCAATTCCATATACGCCGCCGGGAGCCAGTTTATAGGGTGAGACAAAAAACACAAAGCCTGCGGCCATTATAAAAGAACCGACCAAAATGAGTGCATACACCCGAAACCATTCCGCGGAAAGAAACTTTTCTTTTGTCAGATAAGCCATATCGCAATTTTTTTTGCAAAATTAGCCCTTATTCCCAAGCCGGGCAAGCGAGTTGATTTTTATCAATCGAAAAACAAAAACGAATTACTCTGACAATCAGCCCGGTTTGTATACTTTTTTTCCGTTTTTTTCGTTATTTATTGACTTTCGCTTTTTGCGGATGTATCTTTGTGAAAAATTCAGAACGTTTTAAATGAAACTATCAGACTTCAAATTTGACCTGCCTCAGGACTTAATTGCCACCTTCCCACCAAAAAACAGAGACGAAAGCCGCTTAATGGTACTCGACAGAAAAGCCGGAACCATTCAGCATAAAAAGTTCAGCGACATTTTAAAGTACTTTGGTGAAGGTGATCTTATGATTATCAACAACACAAAGGTTTTTCCAGCCAGGCTGTATGGACGCAAGGAAAAAACCGGCGCTGTCATTGAAGTTTTTCTGCTTCGTGAATTGAATTCCGAATCAAAATTGTGGGATGTACTGGTTGATCCGGCCCGGAAAATAAGAATCGGAAACAAATTATATTTTGGCGACAACGATCAGCTCGTAGCTGAAGTAATTGACAACACCACTTCGCGTGGCCGTACGCTGAGATTTCTCACCGATATGGAACACGATAAATTCAAGGATCTGCTGAAAAGCATGGGCGAACCACCGCTTCCAAAGCTGATCAACCGCCCGGTGATTGAAGAAGATAAAGACCGCTATCAGACCATTTATGCAAAACACGAAGGTGCTGTTGCAGCTCCCACTGCCGGATTGCATTTCTCGCGTGAGCTCATGAAACGCCTTGAAATCAAAGGCGTCGATTTTGCCGAAATTACTCTTCATGCCGGCCTGGGCAATTTCAGAGCCATCGAGGTAGAAGACCTGTCGAAACATAAAATGGATTCTGAAGAATTCTTTATTGATGAAGTGACGGCAAACAAAGTCAATCAGGTAAAAGAAAATAAAGGAAAAATTTGCGCCATTGGTACAACATCCATGCGTGCCATCGAATCAAGCGTTACTATCAACGGGCATTTAAAACCGTTTCGCGGATGGACCAATAAATTCATTTTCCCTCCTTATGACTTCAGCGTAGCCGATGCCATGGTGACCAATTTTCACCTGCCCATGTCTTCGCTCATGATGATGGTATCAGCATTTGCTGGCTATCCACTTCTTATCGAAGCCTATAAAACAGCGGTCAAGGAAAAATACAAGTTCTTCAGTTACGGCGATGCCATGCTGATTATCTGATGATTATTCCTTCTCACATAATTGTTGTTGCCGGTGGCAGCGGAAAACGGATGAATTCTGTTGTTCCGAAACAGTTTCTGCCACTGGGCAACGTGCCGATTATTGCGGTAACCCTCAACCGCCTTGTTCAGGTAGTTCCCGACTGTCGCATGACTGTAGTATTACCCGAACGCGACATCAGTTACTGGCATTCCTGTCTGAATCATTTAAATTTCAGCAATAAAATCAACCTGGCGCAAAGCGGCCCCGAACGTTTTCATTCGGTTAAAAGCGGATTGGCTTTTGTCAGTGACAACGAAGTGGTTGCTATTCACGATGCCGTCAGGCCTTTGTTTTCAAAGGAAATGATCGCTTACGGTTTTTCGGTGGCAGCAAAATCCGGCTCTGCCATACCGGTTGTGCCGGTAAGCGAATCCATTCGTGAAATCGATGGCGCATTGTCGCGAGCAGTCGACCGCGCCAGATTCCGCTTATGTCAGACACCGCAGTTTTTTCAGGCCAGGCTCATTCTCGATGCCTATCGCCAATCGTACCGGCAAACCTTTACCGACGATGCCTCTGTGGCCGAAGCTGCAGGATACAGTATCCGATTGATTGAAGGAAATCCTGAAAATATTAAAATCACTACGCAGGCCGACCTGAAATATGCCGAGGCTCTGTTGCCCGGTCTTAAATGATATTTCTTCCTTTCCAGCTTTGCTTACTACCTAAAACTGCTGTCAGGCCAACGGCCAGCAGAAAAAATGGATATAACGGAGTAAACAGCACAAACGGTAGCAGTCGTATGGGCAATTCCCATTTTACAGCAGCTGAGACCAGCAATAGAAAATCGCCCAATATTTTCAGCGCCACACAGGTAAGCCCGTAATAAAAAAACTCCGGTGTGTGGATCATGCAAACTACTGCAACAAAACACGCAACAAAAGATGCCATCATCAGCAAGCCGGCGATAAAAGATTCAAAACGACGATATCCTGCGGCTTTGCTCATCCATCGTGCCCGTTGCCGCAACCAGGCTCCTGGCGAGGAATGTGATTGCGTCCTGATAACAGCCTGACTATCCCGATTGAAAACAATTGATTTCCGGCCATAGCGCGTTTGAAGGTATTGCAGGAAAAACACATCGTCACCACTTTTAAAATGGCTACCAGAGCCCGATTTGACAAATTCTTCGAAATCATTTTTATAAAAGGCAAGATTGGCCCCCGATGCCTGAAAAGCAAGGCCCAGTGCCGCAGCACCGGCTCCGCCACTCATCAGGTACAACGTTTCGGTATATTCGGCATTAAATAAAACGCCGCGACCTGAAACCACAACTGGTCCGGTTACTAATTTTACTTCCGGACTCAATTGCGCCATGAGTGATGAAGCCCATTTGGAACCTGCAACACAATCAGCATCGGTGGTTAAAATCATTTCTGTATTCGAAAATAACACGCCTTTCAACAATGCTGCGCGCTTTCCGGTTTCAGCAGTATCACAAGTGAGCAGTATAATCAATTGATTCCGGCTCGCCATGCGCATTACAACTTCGGCAGTACCATCATCCGAATGGTCATCAACAACAATAATGCGCTCAGGCGTGGCTTCCAAAGCCAATAGCGATTGAATGCATTTTTCAATATTTTTTTCTTCGTTACGGGCCGCAACAACTATTGTGTATGAATTCACAGGCTGGCAGCTGTTTTGACTGTTTTTTCCCGTTAATGCAAGTGCAAAAACAGCCTCAACAAAGG
>CAYSCE010000054.1:0-13401 GCA_964429475.1 uncultured Bacteroidaceae bacterium
CAGTGACCTCATGCGTGTGAAGCATGCGCTCTGAACCGACTGAGCTAACAACCCCCTTTTTGTGTAAGGGGAGGCAAAGATAATAAAATTTTGGATTATGAACCATTCGAACGCTGAACACGGAACATGGAAGGATGAAATGCTGAAGTAAATACGAAATACGAAATGCGAAATGCGAAACATGAACAGATGTGGCTCTCATGTGAAACGTGACAGGTCCGCGCATGTGATAATCATGTGAAACCGCGTAAAATCACATAAAACAGCTTACCATCTCGTAAAACGTGACAAGCTGTTATACGTGGTGACAAGTCCCGGCAAGCTGTGACAATTATGAGCGATGTTTGGACTGTTGAACACCGAATAATGAACAAGGAAGGTAGAATGTTGAAGGAAAATACACTTGGAACTTCCTTCATACTTCACCCTTCCTTGTTCGGTGTTCAATATTCGTTTTGCTACACCATTTGCTCAATATTCCAGACGAAGGCGCGAATGCCGGCGGCTTTGTTGCGCAGATCAAGCTTATGGACTGATTTAAGCAAATCGCTCACTTTGTCATCTTCGACCATGGTAATAATGGCAGAGTTCATTTCGGGCCAGGTATGGGTGCCCCGGTGCGGGTCGCCATCGACACCGCCCTGCCCCTGTACCTGTTCGAAAAAAGTAAATCCCTGAATGCTGAGTTTTTCGAGCATAAATTCAACCCGCTCGGTATGCGACTGATTGAATACGATAAATACGGATTTCATACACTTAGTTTTTTGGAGTGTTATTGTTGTCGTCAGAGATATCCATAAAGATAAATTCCTTTTGCTGCCGCACTTTTTCATCGCGTTCGCCATGTCGCGACATGATAGCATAAAGCACCGGAACCACGATTAGGGTAACCACAGTAGAAACTGTCAAACCACCAATAATGACAATACCCATGGGGCGCCACATTTCGGAACCGGCACCGGCACTGATGGCCATGGGCACCATACCAAGAATGGCTGTGATTGCGGTCATGAGCACAGGACGGAGTCGTGACTGGCCCGACAAGGCAATGGCCTCGCTGAGTTCGTGACCACGGTCGCGCATCAGGTTGGTGTAGTCGACCAGCACAATACCATTTTTCACCACAATACCCACCAGCATGATGGAGCCCAGAGCACCAATCATATCAAGCGTTGTTCCCGTAATAAAGAGTGCGAGCACAATCCCTGAAACAGCGAATGGCACCGCCATCATAATAATGAATGGTTTTTTCAGCGACTCGAACTGCGAGGCCATTACAATGTACACAAGCATTACAATAAGCATCATGAAGAGTCCCATATCGGCAAAAGTTTCCTGCTGTTCTTCGTAATCACCGCCAATATTGATGGACACACCGTTTGGAACATCCACATCGGCCAGCGCAGCTTTGATGCCTGTTGCCAGTTCACCCAGCGAAGTATTGTAAGGTGTTACAGCCACGGTAACAATGCGCTGACGGCTTTTGCGCGAGATGGCCTGAGGTGTCCAGAATTCCTCAACAGAAGCCACTTCGCTGAGTTTTACTTTTCCGCCGGTTGGCGTTGGAATCGTCAGGTTTTCGATGGCCGAAATGGAATTTCTGTTTTTCTCTTCCATGCGCACAAGGATAGTATATTCATCGCCTTCTTCTTTCAGGAAGCCAGCATTCATGCCGAGTACACGATTGCGTACATACATGGAAACAGTGGCGGAGGACAAACCATGCATAGCCAGTTTTTCTTTATCAACCACAACTTTCAGCTCTGGACGATCGTCTTCGCGGCTGATAGTGATATCGCGGGCACCGGGAACTTTTTCAGCGATCATGTTTTTCACTTTTTCCGCCATCACAGCCGTCTGATCAAAATCATAGCCGTACACCTCAACATTCACCTTTGATGTTCCGGCTTTTCCACCGCCCATCATACCTGCGACTTCAGCTTTGAAATCAGTCAGTTCGGGATACTGAGCCATTTCCTGACGCAACACTTCGGCAATTTCAAAAATGTCGCGCTTGCGTTCCGTTTTATCGACGCACACCACCGTCATTGAAATTTTATTGTTTGAAGAAGTAGAGAACATGGCCGAGATGGAAGCATCGTCGCTGGAGCCAACAGATGTAGAAATGATGCGGATTTCGGGAGCAATTTCCTGAAAGCGTGCCTCGAGTTGACGAGCCGTTTTCATGGTTTCCTCGAGTCGTGTACCGCGCTGTAGTTCCGCAGTAATAGTAAGCCGGCCGCCATCGCTTTGTTGCATAAAGTCGGTTCCGATTTTTCCCATAAATGCCGGAATCAGCGAAGCAATAAAGAAAAGAAGCGCAACCAACATAGTCATTTTTTTACGCTTCAGACAAAAACGCAAAACATTGGCATACCACAGATCGAGCTTATGGAGCATCTTTCCAATGGTCCGGTCGTACAGATTATCTTTTTCTTTTTCTTCAATCAGATGACCTTTTTCATCGAGTTTGAATTTTTTCGATTTCAGAATTCTGGACGCGAGCATTGGAGTGAGCGCAATAGCCACCATAGCCGAGATGGCAATTACAATGGTTACAATCCAACCAAGTTCTTTAAACATGATACCGGCCATACCACCCAGCATAGTGAGCGGAACAAACACGGCAAAAATAACGAGCGTGGTTGCAATGACCGACACCCACACTTCGTTGGTGGCAGCTACAGCGGCTTCGCGCGGAGTTGATCCGCGTTCGATATGTTTAATAATATTTTCGAGAACCACAATGGCATCATCGACAACGAGCCCAATGGCGACCGTGAGAGATGAGAGTGAAATAATATTGAGCGAGCTTCCGGTAAATGCCAGATACACAAACGAGCCTACCAGCGCAATCGGGATGGTAATACTGATGATCAGTGTTGCACGCCAGCGACCGAGAAAGAACAACACCACGAGCACTACAAACAGCAAGGCGAACAAAATCGATTCTTCAAGACTGTTGATTGAATTGGTAATGGTTTCGGATGAATCATAAATCACATCGATTTTTACATCGGAAGGAAGGCTGGCTTTAATCTGTTCAAGTTCTTTCTGAACATCTTCGCATACCTGAACGGTATTGGCTCCTGATTGTTTTGTAATAACGAGACGAACACCATTATGCCCGTTTACTTTTTCATCGAGGGTCAGATCTTTAATGGTATCGCGCACGTCGGCGATATCGCGTACGTACACCTGACGTCCGTCCATGGTGGTTTTCACCACAATGTTTTCGATTTCATCACTTTCGAGATATTCGCTTCGTACCTGCAGTGCGTATTGTTCCTTTTCCATTTTCACCGTACCCGATGAAACGTTGAGGTTGTTGCTGCTGATGGCTGAACCGACCTGTTCAAGCGCGATTCCGAATGCATCCATCTGTTCCTGATCGAGATCGATATAAACATAACGTTCGGGAGAACCGGACACTGAAATATTACCGATACCATCGACGCGGTTCAGCTGAGGCACCACCTGATCGTTGAGAATTTTATCGAGACCTGCATAACTTTCATTGGCTGTAACGGCATACATCACAACCGGCATCATGCTGGTGCTGAACTTGAAAATAAATGGATTTGAGCATCCATCGGGCAGATAATCCTTGGTAAGATCGATATAGGACCGCACATCATTCACAACTTCATCGAGGTTGGTCCCCCACTTGAGTTTGAGCATAATGAGCGACATATTATCCTTCGAAGTAGAGGTCATTTCATCGAGACCATCGATGGAGTTGAGAGAGTTTTCCATTACCTTGGTCACATTGGTTTCAACCTCACTGGCACTGGCGCCGGGATAAGTTGTCATGACGGTAATGTACGGAGCTTCAATGTCGGGGAACAGATCGACCGGCAGACGGGTGAAGGAAAAAATTCCGATCACCAGCACAGCCACAAAAAGCAGAGCGGTTGTGACCGGTTTTTTAATTGCAGTTTTATAAATTGCCATTTTCTTTATTTTTGATAGTTAATCAAATTCGTGTCTGCATGCGACTTTCAGCAGACAGAATTCAGTAAACAATTTATTTTACAATTTCAAGTTTTGCTCCGTCAACCAGTTTGGCCTGACCAACAACAATAATCTGATCGCCTTCGTTGATTTCGCTGGAAATAATTTCCACTTTGTCATCGTAGCGCCGGCCCAGTGTTACACTAACGCGTTTTGCAATACCATTACGATTGATGAATACATAGCGTTCGTTCGAGCCAGTCAGTTTCAGCACAGCCTGATAAGGCACCACCAGAGCATCGCCTTCGCCCATTTCGAGCATGGTGCGAACAAACATTCCCGGGCGGAGTTTAGATGTTCCGTTTGCAATTTTCAACTTTGCCTGAAATGTGTGTGTTGAAGGATCGATGGTCGGATAGATGGTTTCAATAACAGCCGGGAACGACTCGCCAGAATAAATATCTGTGCTGATATTTAATTTCATTCCTGTTTTTACATCCGGGAAATATGATTCGGGGATAGCTACCAATGCCTTCAGCTGATTGATCTGTGTTACCACAAGAATGGGTTGTCCGCCATACAATTCACCATCGACATAATTCTTTGCAGAAACGACGCCGGGGAAGCGGGCTTTAACAAACGTATTTTCTGTCAGAAAATTCAGACTTTCCTGCGCCTGATCGTATCCCAGTTTTGCCTGGTCGTAGGTTTGCTGAGACACGGTATTGGTTTCGCGCAGAGCCTTTACGCGTTCGAATTCGATACTTGCCTGTGTAAATCCGAGTTTTGCCGTGTTGTATTTATTCTGATCCATGCGAACCAGCATAGAGCCAACAGAAACATACGATCCCACTTCAACATAAATATGTTCGATGGTACCGGTGAGCGACGGCGACACTTTCATGGTTTCCCATCCTTCGAGCGTAGCTGAAAGATCGAGTGCGCGCTGCACTTTTTCTTTTTTAATGATTTCCACTTTTACTTTTTCAGCTTTGGCAGCATCGGACACAGATTCTTCCGATTTTCCCTTGGTGCCGCAGCTGGCCACCATCAGAGCAAGACCACTGATGAGCACTGTCTGAAACAATCTTTTCATATTGATTTTATTTTTCATTGTCGCTTTTTTTTACTGTTGGTTTTGTAACAATTCTTCCAGGGCAATTTGTGCCGACACCAGATCCATGACTGTTTGCACATAGTTGCTTTGTGCAGTAATCAGATTGGAACCGGATGTTGTAACATCGAGGCTGGAAGCCATTCCTTGTTGAAATTTGCGAGAAATATTTTCGAAAACGCGTTGATTGACTTCAATATTTTTTTTCTGATTTTCGAGATTTTCAAGCGCCGATGTCAGATTATATTTCAGCTGCTTGTGCTGAATCATCAAACCTTCGCCGGCATCGGCAAGAGTGTTGAGTTGTTTTTTATAATCGAGCTGTGCCACCTTTAATGATGCATAGCGGCTGCCACTCGAAAAGATGGGAACTTTCAGCGAAACACCGATAATATTGGGCGGTGTCATATTCATGGTTGCTTCATCGCTGAAATATTCTTTTTTGGTGTAGCTGTGATACGCAGTGATGGAAGGCGCATAAGCCCATTTTTTCATTGCGACCTGAATGCGCGAGAGCTCTGCACTTTGTTCGAGCAGTTTGTAATCGATGTTGTTGTTTAGTGCAAAGGGCGCATCGAGCAACGATTTTGCCTTATCGACATTCATCAGATCATCGAGCGTTTGTGTAAGAACAATTTCCGAATCAATGTTAAGACCCAGTTGCAGACGCAAAGCGTTGTACAACATCTCGAGCGAGCGGCGCACCGAATTAATGGATGTTTCGACTGTTACAACCTGCACGGCGAGCTGATCGGCATCGGTCTGATTCAGAATACCGACCTTCACCGAGTTTTCGGTATGAACCAATAGCTGTTTCATATTGGCCAGATTGGAATCGAGCAGCGTGATGGTTTGATTCATCACCAGCACTGAATAATACAAGGTTTTCACCTGATTGGTGATTTGCAGTTCGGTTTTTTTCAAAGCAATATCCGACATATCGGAAGCAAGTCCCTGCAGTTTAATTCCGATTACCTGAGCAGCACTGAGCGACATTGAAGTAGTAAGACTCATGGTAGCATAAGGCGGCATGGCGATATCGAATCCCATCATGGTGAGTTTATATCCCATCATGTTGGCATAGTCAACAGCGCCGTTTACCTGAGGCAGCATGGTAGCCATGGTAGCCCAACGGTTTGCTTCGGCTTTCTGAATTTCGAGTTCGGCATTTTTAAGAGTTCTGTTGTGCTCAAGCGCGTAAGCCTGCGCCTGATCGAGCGTCAGACTGAGTTTTTCCTGTGCGAACCCCCGCCCGCAAAGAAATAGAATCAGCGTTAGTAAAATGGTTGTTTGTTTCATCTTTCGTCAGATTATATCGTTCTGTTTTTGGTGAGCGATGTTGTTATTTGTTCTTTTTGTTTTTGATATCCTTCATCAGGGATTTTTCGAGATATTCAATACCTTTTTCATTGGCAATGCCTCTTACGTGGTATATGAAAAGCTCCGTCAGAATTTCTGCGGAATTAATGTTCTTCATTTTTTCATCCTCCGGTTCCATCGACATGAACTGATCCATTCTTATAAGGTAGAAATATGCAATAACGCGGGTATTCATGTCTTTGCGATACAGGCCTTCTTTGATTCCCTGCTGCAGATTGCGCTCGATATGATCGAGCACCTGACCGCGTTTATAATCCATCAGATTTTTAAAAGACTCGGGATAATATTTACTCAGGTCGTACTTCACCGATGGATTCATCTGTCCCATTTGTTCAATCAATATCTGACTTACACGGAGTAAAATATCAATGGCATTTCCCGGTTCTACCTTCATATTGTGAAAGCAGTTGTTGGTTTGGTCCATATGGAACTTGATTACCGAATGAACCAGCTCTTTTTTATCAGCAAAATACTGATACAGGGTTTTTTTTGAAATACCCAACTGACGGGCAACGTCGTCCATCGACATGCTTCTGATGCCGTAGCGAATAAAATGCTTTGACGTTTCTTCCAGAATAAATTTCAATTTTTCTTCCATGGCGCAAAGGTAAAAACTTTTTACACGCTGGAAACGTTTTAGATGCATTTTTTGTTTCCTGCGTTTTTTGCAAAATATACCAATCATCCGATTTTGCTTTTCATTCGGACGCCGGAAACCGGCCAACAGGCAGAATTTACATATGAAAATATTTGAGCCCCCATCTTTTTTCAGATAACGCAGCAAAAGTAAAATCCACAAACTACCTGCAACGATGGTTTCCGGCGAATGGCGGTTTTTCCCGGATGAATGGCAGAGTCATTCGTCGGGAGACGCGCGACTGCTGAAAGCTGATGGCTGAAAGCTGAAAGCTGATGGCTGCCAGAATTTTGTATTTTAGCCAAAAAAATACAGTCATGCGCTATCAAACAATGTCGCCCGAATTTTTTAAAAGAAACCGAAAAAGACTGGTGGAAAAACTATTGCCCGAAAGCCTGGTGGTACTGGCCGGCAACGAACACATGCCCTGGAGCGGCGATCAGGACTATCCATTCCGGCAGAACTCCGATTTTTATTATCTCACCGGCATAGACGAAGAAAATGCGCTGTTGTGTTTGTGTCCGCATCATCCCGATCCGAACATGCGCGAAGTATTGTTTGTGCAGGAAGCCGATCCCACCATGGTCATCTGGTATGGCAAACGTCTGAGTCGTGAAGAAGCTTCGGGGTTGTCCGGCATTAAAACCGTAAAGTGGGTTACCGACTTCAAGGCAGCACTGCGCGACATGGCGCAGCAATCGCGTACGATATACATGGGATTGAATGAATATCTGAAATACGGCACCAACACACACGATGCAAACCGTCGTCTGGTTGATGAAATAAAAGATCTTTTTCCGCTGCATCAATACGAGCGGCTCTCACCGCTGACAACAGAACTTCGCTTGTGTAAAACAGCCGAAGAAACTGACATGATCGGTAAAGCCATTGACATTACTAAAGAAGCATTTCTGCGTGTTTTGAAAAACACCAAACCCGGCATGATGGAATACGAAGTAGAAGCAGAAATGACACATGAATTTATTCGGCGGGGCGCATCGGGACATGCGTACAGCCCTATTGTTGCCGGAGGCGAAAACGCATGCGTGCTGCATTATATCACCAACGACTGTCCGCTGAAAGACGGCGATCTGATGCTGCTTGATTTCGGCGCTGTATATGGAAATTATGCAGCCGACTGTTCGCGCACCATTCCGGTAAACGGAAAATTTACACCACGCCAAAAACAATGTTATAATGCGGTTCTTGACGTATTAAAAGAAGCAAAGAAAATTCTTGTTCCCGGCACCACCATTGAAAAAACAAACAAACAAATTGCTTTGATGCTGGAGCAGAAAATGATTGAGCTCGGACTGTTTTCGGCCGATGACGTAAAAAACAATACCGGTTCTACCCCGCTCTACTTTAAATATTACATGCATGGCGCCTCTCATTTTATGGGCCTCGATGTGCATGATGTCGGACTGCGCACCATGACACTGAAAAAAGGCATGGTGCTGACCTGCGAACCCGGCATTTACATTCAGGAAGAAGGCATCGGTATCCGTATTGAAAACGATATTCTGGTTGATGATGAACCCGTTGATCTGATGACGGAAATTCCGTTTGAAGCTGATGAGATTGAAGGGTTGATGTGCTGATTTGATAATGTGAAAATGTGAAAATGTGAAAATGATCCGCCTTCCGCGGATTAAATTCCAATATGGGAAGAGAGATTATTGATAAATTCCGTACCGCGTAACGACTGTAACGCGTAACGTGTAACGTGTAACGAAATGATGAGAAAATGTGGAGATGTGTAAATGTGTAAAGATAGATTTGTACTGAATTCTGTAACGATCGTAACGCGCAACGTGTAACGATTGTAACGTGTAACGATTGTAACGTGTAACGAATGTAACGTGTAACGCCAATTTATATCCAAAGTCCTGACAATCATCCATTAGAAAACCATATACAATTAAACAAAAAATCCTTCGTTAGTCAATATTCTTAACTACAAAGTCCAAAACCGCACACCAGATCGCCAATTAAAAATCACAAATCATAACTCGTAAATCATTACCTTTGCACCCCGAAATATGGTAGTAAAAGCCGGCACATATTTATCCCGCATCGACGGCCCCGAAGACCTGAAAAAGCTGTCTCCGCAGGAGCTTATTGCGCTTGCGCAGGAAGTTCGTGATTTTTTAATTGAAAACATGGCGCGGCATCCGGGACATCTGGGCGCCAATCTGGGTGTGGTGGAAATTACCATTGCGCTTCATTACATTTTCAATTCCCCGAAAGACCGCATTATATGGGATGTCGGACATCAGTCATACATTCACAAAATACTGACCGGTCGCCGCGATATTTTTCACACCATACGACAGAAAGACGGCGTCAGTGGTTTTCCTAAACCGGGCGAAAGCGAACATGATATTTTCGGCACCGGACATAGCAGCACCAGTATTTCTGCGGCACTTGGCATGGCAGTCGGGGAACAGAATAAAGGATTGAACGATGCCAACTATATCGCTTTCATCGGCGATGGCAGCATGACCGGAGGCGAAGCCTTTGAAGCGCTGAACAATATGGGCGCCATGAAAAACAACATGCTGGTTGTTCTCAACGATAACGGGATAGCCATTGATGAAAACACCGGATCCTTTACCCGGTACCTGACCCGTATTACTGCATCGCATACCTACAACAGACTGAAACATCGCACCTGGAGGATTTTCCGCGGCACCTTCATTCAGAAAATTGCGAATAAAACTTCTACTGCGCTGAAATGGACCTGGCTAAAAAAATCGAATCTGTTCGAAGCCTTTAATGTCCGTTATTTCGGACCAGTGGACGGACATAACATGAAGCAACTGATCAGCGTACTGGAAGATCTGCGCGACATCAACGGGCCGAAAATCCTGCATGTGATAACCACCAAAGGCAAAGGATACAAGCCGGCTGAAAAAGATCAGGTCACATTTCATGCACCCGGACGTTACGATGCAAAAACAGGAGAAATTCTTGAAACATCGTGCGATTCTGTACCACCAAAATATCAGGTCATCTATGGCAAAACGCTGGCGGAGCTTGCCGAACAGAACGATGACATCTGCGCGATAACACCTGCTATGATTTCAGGAAGTTCATTGAATATCATGCAAAATCGTTTCCCTGAGCGGGTTTTCGATGTGGGTATTGCAGAACAACATGCAGTTACCTTTTCGGCAGGGCTTGCAAAATCGGGTCGTATTCCATTCTGTACTATTTATTCATCTTTTCTGCAACGCGCATATGATCAGCTGATACACGATGTTGCCATTCAGAATTTACCGGTCATTTTCGGCATCGACCGTGGCGGACTGGTGGGTGAAGACGGCGCCACACATCACGGCGTATTTGATCTGGCCTATCTACGCGCAGTTCCGAATCTGGTTATTGCTTCTCCGATAAATTCAGTTCAGTTACGCAATCTGATGTTTACCGCGCAGCAGAAAAAATCAGGACCTTTTGCAATCCGCTACCCGCGCGGAAATTCAGAAGTAAAAGACTGGAAGCAATCCTTTGTTGAATTACCTGTCGGCAAAGCCGAAAAATTGTGCAGCGGAAACGATGTAGCTGTGCTCAGTATCGGACAGCCCGGAAACGATGTTATATCGCTGTATTCAAAGCTTAATGAATCAGGCATTTCGATATCGCATTACAACATGATTTATCTGAAACCCATGGATGAATCCATGTTACATGAGGCCTGCAAAAATCACAAAGCCATTATCACTATTGAGGATGGAACCGTGAAAGGCGGCCTTGGATCAGCGGTTGCAGAATTCATGATGGAACATTCGTATTATCTGCCGCTTACCAAACTGGGCGTTCCGGATCGTTTTATTGAACATGGAACAGTTGCAGAACTCAAGAATGAATGCGGCTTTGACACAGACGGAATTTATTCTGCAATCAAAGAAATTTTTTCAAAAACAACTCAAACAAAATAAGCTATGGCAAACAAAAGAGCAATCAAGAAAGACGTGAATTATCTGACCAATGAAGTGTTGGTTGACGGTATCATGCTCATGTCCTTATATGGAGAAAAAGAAGGCGAAATCATCATGAAGGAACTGGAGAAAGTTGCCGAAAAAAGAAATCAGGTTGTTGACACACTTCAGCATCCTGAAAAGAAATTCAATCGTCTTCCTGTCGAAGAACGCAAGAATGGACGTGCAGCCCGTTCGAAAGCATTCCGTAAGGTCATCAATGAAAAATTTGCCGCTTTCGAAGACGCACTGGATGCTGCATACGAAAGCTTCGGCAAGCTGGCCAAAGAAGAAAAATAAATGGAACCACATCTTTTCGGAAGCATCATTTTCGGGCCGGTGCGCAGCCGCCGCTTAGGATTATCGCTGGGCATCAACCTGCTGCCTGCGAATAAAAAAATCTGCACATTCGACTGTGTGTACTGTGAATGTGGCTGGACCGATAAAACTTCGGCCGACGGATTGCCCAAAGCTGAAGAAGTTATTTCCGCTCTCGAAAACAAACTCATTGAAATGCAGGCTGCGGGCGAACTTCCCGATGCAATCACCTATGCCGGTAATGGCGAACCCACCATGCATCCCGCATTTGATGTTATTATGCAGGAGTCCGTTCGTCTGAGAAACCAGTATGCGCCTGAAGCAAAAATCACGGTGCTTACTAACTCAACGCAGCTTCACAAGCAGAAAGTAGCTGATGCCATTGCACTGGCCGATAAAGGTTTGTTGAAACTGGACAGTACCGATGCAAAACAGTTTGAATTGATAAACCGCGCTGCCAAAGGCATTGAGCTGAGTGATGTGATGCATTTTATTGAAATGTTCAAGGGCGAAAAAATCATTCAGACCATGATGCTGCGTGGTGAAAGTGAAGGAGAAAAAATCGACAACACCACAGAAGAATCGCTCCTGGCGCTGGCTGCATTTGTTTCGAGAATCAACGCTATTGAATGGATGTTGTATCCGATTGACCGGCCGACACCCGAAAAACAGCTCGAAAAAATGAGCCGCGAAGAGATGGACCGCATTGGTGAATTTGTCAGAAAACATACAAGTGTGCCGGTGACTATCCGGTATTGATTTTTAAACACAGCTGTCATCCTGAGCCCTGCGTGCCGCAGGATAAACTACGTCGAAGGATTGACAGCCCTTTTCCTAATGACCCATGAAAGACTACAAACGATACACAGTTACAACAGCACTGCCTTATGCCAACGGACCGATTCACATCGGACACATGGCCGGCGTTTATGTTCCAGCCGATATTTATGTCCGCTTTCTGCGTAAGACAGGACGCGACGTTCTGTTTATCGGAGGCAGCGATGAGCATGGTGTACCCATCACCATCAAAGCACGGCAGAAAGGTATTACGCCGCAGCAGGTGGTGGATGAATATCACGGAATTATTAAAAAATCGTTCGAAGATTTCGGAATGAGCTTCGATGTGTATTCGCGCACCAGTCTTCCGGTTCATCACGAAACAGCAGCAGCATTTTTCTCAAAGCTGCATGCAGAGGGCAAACTGACACAGATGGAATCGGAGCAGTATTATGATGAAGAAGCGAAACAGTTTCTGGCCGACCGCTACATCACTGGAACCTGCCCGCATTGCGGCAATGAACGCGCCTATGGCGATCAGTGCGAAAAGTGCGGAACATCGCTCAATGCCACAGATCTGATTGATCCAAAATCAACATTGTCGGGAAGTGCGCCGGTGAAACGTAAAACATCGCATTGGTTTTTACCGCTCGATCAGTACGAAAACTGGCTCCGCGAGTGGATTCTGGAAGGACATAAAGAATGGAAGACCAACGTGTACGGACAATGCAAAAGCTGGATTGATCAGGGATTGCAGCCACGTGCCGTCACCCGCGATCTGGATTGGGGCGTAAAAGTTCCGCTGGCCGATTCCGAAGGAAAAGTTTTGTATGTGTGGTTTGATGCGCCGATCGGATATATTTCCGCTTCGCGCGACTGGTCGCAGCAGACCGGCCGCAGCTGGGAAGAATACTGGAAAAGCGATGATTCGCGATTATTGCATTTTATCGGAAAAGACAATATCGTTTTTCATTGCATTATTTTCCCGGCCATGCTGAAAGCCGAAGGCAGTTATATTCTGCCCGAAAATGTGCCCGCCAATGAGTTTCTGAATCTCGAAGGTGACAAAATCAGCACTTCGCGCAACTGGGCGGTGTGGCTGCATGAATATCTCGAAGACTTTCCCGGAAAGCAGGATGTATTGCGCTATGTACTTACAGCCAATGCCCCTGAAACCAAAGACAACGATTTTACCTGGAAAGATTTTCAGGCACGCAACAACAACGAGCTGGCCGCTA
>CAYSCE010000055.1:0-10351 GCA_964429475.1 uncultured Bacteroidaceae bacterium
GTTGCTTTCAGCAAGCCACTTCTTAGCAGTGAGCTGTGAACAGTGAGCTGTGAACTGCGAGCGGTTAATGGTTATCGGTTAATGGTTAACGGTTAATGGTTAACGGTTAATGGTTATTGGTTAATGGTTATCGGTGATTGGTTATTAGATATTAGTTATTCATAAATCACTTCTTCCTTCGTAATTCCTTGCCTGCCTGGCTGCAGACAGGTTCAGTGTTCGGTGTTCGAAAGGGTTAATGGTTAACGGTTAATGGAAATTCATACTTTACTTCTTACTTCAAACTTCCATGTTCCATGTTCAGTGTTCTAAACGGTTAATGGTTAATGGTTAACGGTAATTCATACTTTACTTCTTCCTTCATAATTCCTCCGCCGCGGCGGATTCCTTGTTCAGTGCCTGCCTGGCTGGCAGACAGGTTCGAAACGGTTAATGGTTAACGGGGAGTGATGAGTTATAAGTGATGAGTTATTAGTAGTAGCCAGTTTCCAGCTGAAAGCGCCGACCGAAGCGTCGGTGTAGCCAGTTGCCAGTTAGGCGACAGGCATCAGGCTTTGTGCCTTGAGCGCTGCGCGTTAAGTCCACCGCGGCGGACAGTGCGAGAGCGAAACTACCGCATGCCTTATGCCGCAAGCTCTATGCGTTATGCGTTGTGCCCTTCGCGTTTCGCATTGTGCATTGCGCGCGATCTAAACTACCTCATGCCGCATGCCTCATGCCGCATGCGTTGTGCGTTACACCTGCTCCACCGACTTGATTTCCGGCAACACGCGCTGCATGGTAGCTTCAACGCCGTTTTTCAATGTCTGCGTCGCCATCGGACAGCTGTGACAGGCACCCTGCAAATGTACATACACCACATTGTCATCGGTCAGATGATCAAATGAAATGTCGCCACCATCGGCCTGCAGATAAGGACGGATCTGTTCAATAACGTTTTTTACTTTGGTTTCGAGTTCTGTATTCATGATGCTTTTTGTTTTAACTTTTTACTTCAACCATTTTGGTGGGCTCCATGGTGGCATTGCGGATGGCCACAGCCTGAGCCGTGTTCTGAGCCATGCTCATAAAAACTTTTTGCAAAGGATTGTTGTCGTCGCATACCGCCGGAATACCTTTATCGCCACTTTCACTCACCGATTCCACAAGCGGAATTTCGGCCAGCAATCGGATATTGTGTTCAGCAGCCATTTTGCGGGCTCCTTCTTTTCCAAACAAATAATATTTTTTATCCGGAGTTTCAGGCGGACTGAAGAATGACATGTTCTCAACAACGCCCAAAACAGGCACATTGACCTGCTGATCGACAAACATATTGAGTGCTTTGCGGGCGTCTGCCAGAGCCACTTCCTGAGGAGTCGAGACAACAACAATTCCGGTAACGCTGTAATTCTGCACGAGTGTAAGATGAATATCGCCTGTGCCCGGAGGAGTGTCGAAAATCAGATAATCGAGTTCGCCCCAGTCGGTATCGTTCATGATTTGCGTAAAAGCGCTTGCAATCATAGGCCCGCGCCATATCAGTGCTTTGGACGGATCAGCAAAAAAGCCCATTGACACCAGCTTGACACCAAATTTTTCGAACGGAACAATCATTTGCTTTCCGTCTTTTTCTATCACCTGCGGATGTGCATGCTGCACGCCAAACATAAGCGGAATGCTGGGTCCGTGAATATCGCCATCCACAAGACCAACACGTGCACCGCTGCGGGCCAGTCCTGCTGCCAGATTCACTGCAACCGTTGATTTGCCTACACCGCCCTTTCCCGAAATCACTGCAATGATATTTTTAATATTACCGAGGGCCGGTTTATCTTTATGACTGGTCACTTTTGCTGAGAAATTCACTTCAACCTCAGCACTTGGATACGCTGTATGTACCGCATCAATACAATCTTTCCGGAATTTATCCTTTAACGGACACGCCGGAGTTGTAAGTACAACGGTAAACGACACTTTGTTGTCTTTTGCTTCCAGCGCATCAATCATGTTCAACGAAACCAGATCTTTTTTAAAGTCGGGATCAATAACTGATTTCAGCGCTTCCAGAATTTTTTCCTTTTCCATTATTTCGGTTCTAAAATCCAATGCAAAGATACGAAAAAACTGTGGTCTGACCACCCTTTAACGGCGGCGTCCGCATGATAAATAACAGCCGGAAATAAATTTATATTCATGAGGTCATGCGTGTATTATCAGTTATAATTTTTAACCTATCAGTGCCATAAAAATTCCAAAGAAAAGCAAAACCGTTTTTGCTCTGTTTTCAATGTAAACATCGAAAAAGACTTTTTGTTACCTTTGCCAGTTCATGAAAAAAGATCAGAAAATCATTATAAAAGGCGCCCGGGTAAACAACCTGCAGAATGTTTCCGTCGAAATTCCTGCCGGTAAATTAACCTGCATTACCGGCCTTTCAGGCTCAGGTAAAAGTTCGCTTGCTTTCGACACCTTGTTTGCCGAAGGTCAGCGTCGTTACGTGGAAAGTCTGAGCGCCTATGCACGCCAGTTTCTGGGCCGTATGCTCAAACCCGATGTCGATATCATCGATGGCATTGCACCTGCCATCGCCATCGAACAAAAATCATCGACCCGTAACCCGCGCTCAACGGTTGGCACGGTCACGGAAATTTACGATTATCTTAAATTGCTTTTTGCACGTGTCGGAAAAACTTATTCGCCGGTGAGCGGCAAAGAAGTCAAGCGCCATCAGATAAAAGATGTAACCGATTATCTAGGCCGCATGCCCGAAGATCAGCGCGTGTATCTTGTCATTCCATATCGTATTCATCATGGACGAACGTTGAGCGAATCGCTTGAACTCAGCATGCAGCAAGGCTATTCGCGCGTACTGCTCAACAATAGCATCATGACCATTGAAGCGTTGATTGAGGAAGCTGACAAGAAAAAAACAACCTTGAAAAAAACAGATTCGTTGTTTTTAATGATCGATCGCGCAGTCACGTCTTCCGATTCCGAAGAAATTGTGCAACGTCTTACACCCAGCATCGAGACAGCCTTTTCGGAAGGCGACGGCACCTGCATTGTATTCAACGAAACCAACGGACGCTTCGAATATTTTTCAAAACGTTTCGAAGAAGACGGTATCACCTTCGAAGAACCATCCGTCAATCTGTTTTCATTCAACAATCCCTATGGTGCCTGTCCTACGTGTGAGGGCTTCGGCACTATCATCGGCATCGATCCCGATCTGGTTATTCCCGATAAAAATCTCTCTGTTTACGAAGGCGCCATTGCTCCCTGGAAAGGCGAAAAAATGGGTGAATGGCTGAAGGATTTTCTCAATGTCGCATGGGAATTCGATTTCCCGATACACAAACCTTATTACGAACTCAGCGAAAAACAACAGCAACTGCTGTGGACCGGCAACAAATATTTTCACGGACTGAATGCATTTTTCAAAATGCTGGAAGAAAATATTTATAAAATTCAGTACCGTGTCATGTTGTCGCGCTACAAAGGCCGCACAGTGTGCCCCGACTGCCGTGGAACACGCTTGAGAAAAGATGCCGCGTATGTAAAAATAAACGGACTTTCCATTTCCGATATGGTGCTTATGCCCATCCGCGACCTGAATATTTTGTTTCAGAAAAAAATAAAATTGTCGGAATCTGAACAAAAAATCTCGCATCATATTTTACGTGAAATTACATCCAGACTTTCGTTTCTGAGCAATTCAGGATTGGAATATCTTACACTCAACCGGCTCTCCAACACTTTGTCCGGTGGCGAAACACAACGCATCAATCTGGCGCGTGCACTGGGCAGCAGCCTGGTCGGTTCCATGTATATTCTCGACGAACCCAGCATTGGTCTGCATCCAGTTGATACCGAAAAACTGATCAGCGTACTGAAAAGTTTGCGCGATCTGGGCAACACCGTTATTGTTGTTGAACACGACGAAGACATTATCCGTGAATCGGATTACATCATCGACATAGGTCCCGGCGCGGGCCGCAATGGTGGCCACATTGTTTTTCAGGGAAACATGAAAGAACTCATGACCTGCCAGAACAGCCATACAGCGCGCTTTTTCAGAGGTGAAGATTTATTACCGGTAAAAGAAACCCTGATGAATCCGAAATTTTTTATCGGACTCAAAGGTGTAGAACAAAATAATCTCAAAAAAATTGATGTCCGTTTTCCGCTCAATGCCATCACAGCCGTGACCGGTGTAAGCGGCAGCGGAAAATCATCGCTGGTTCGTCAGGTGCTTTACCCCGCTCTGCAACGGCATTTCGGAAACTTTTCGGAACAAGCCGGAAACTTTGCATCGCTCGATGGTGATCTGCATTTGCTTACCGGCGTCGAAATGATTGATCAGAATCCGATAGGCCGCTCTACGCGCTCGAATCCTGCAACCTATCTGAAAGCATTCGATGAAATACGTGACCTGTATGCCGCATTACCACTGGCAAAACAACGTGGTTACAAACCCGGATTTTTCTCATTCAATGTCGAGGGTGGCCGCTGCGAAATGTGTCAGGGCGAAGGAAACATCACAGTCGAAATGCAGTTTATGGCCGACGTGCATCTGGTGTGCGAAGAATGTGGCGGAAAGCGCTATAAATCCGATGTGCTCGATGTTCAGTTTATGGACAAAAGCATTTCCGATATTCTGGATCTCACCGTTGCCGAAGCGCTGGAGCTGTTCGGAAGCCAGCTGCAGGGCAAACAGGGTGCACATTGCAAACGTATATGCGACCGCATTCAGCCACTGGCTGATGTCGGACTGGGCTATCTGCAACTCGGACAATCGAGCAGTTCGCTCTCGGGCGGCGAGGCACAACGCATCAAACTGGCTTCGTTTCTGACCAAAGCATCGCCCAACGAATCGGTGTTGTTTATTTTCGATGAACCAACAACCGGTCTGCATTATCACGATATACAATACTTCTATCAATCCATCCTGCGGCTCGTGCACGCAGGCCACACCATCGTTCTGGTGGAACACAACATGGAGCTGGTGAAGTATGCCGATTATCTCATCGATCTTGGTCCGCAGGGCGGCGACCTGGGCGGCGAAGTGCTGTATCAGGGCCCCATTGGCGGAATCAGAAAAATAAAAAAATCACCTACATCTTCAGTGTTAACGCAAAAACTACCTGCATGGGAAAAATAGATGCTGTCGGAAAGCCTTATAAATTCAAGGCGTTGAAAGTGTATGCCAGTACCGAATGGGTGTTGGATGGAAAAAAATATCGTCGTGTTTTCGAAAACCAGGAGACCACCTATCTGTATGCGGAACTGAGTTTTTACAACAAACTTTTTGACGAAGAAGACTGGACCGCCAACATTGTGCTGAAATGTTTTCTGAAAAAACCGAAAGACGAAAAATCGGAACTGTGCAGCATTGAAGAAAAAGTAGACATCAGCAAGGAAAAAAACGAAATCAATTTCCGCCAGGGATGGGGCGCCGAAACAACCGGATCGTTCTGGACACGCGGCGATTATTTCTGGGAAGCGTGGATTGACGGCGAAATGGTGGGCACTGCCGATTTTCATGTCGAAGGCGAAGGACTGGTAACTGCCGACAGCAACCCGTATTTCGAACTGCAATCGATGCGGGTTTTCGAAGGTGGCTGGAATTATATTGAAGAAGAAGACCGCACCTATGTAAAACAATTTTCGAAAGCCGACACGCGCTATGTGTGGGTCGAAGTCAACATCGAAAACAAAGCAAAGTCGCCCTGGTACTGCGAAATATTCCTGTTCTTCTACGATAAATCGAGACAGCTGAAAGGCACTACCAGCATGCTGAATTATGTGGGCGATCCCGAAAACACAAAACTGAGTTTCGCCACCGGCTGGGGCAACAACAATCCCGGCGACACCTATAAACAGGATTTGTATTACGTCGAAGTGGTGTTCATGGAAAATCTGCTTGGCACCATTCCGCTGCATTTTTCCGATACGGTTGAAACCGGCGATGTGGAAGTGTTTGCGCCTGGTCTCATGCAGTCGGGCATGGCACAGAACAAACAAGTGGCAACTGAAAAAATCGAAGATGTACTGGCCGAACTCGATCAGCTGATCGGCTTATCATCGGTGAAAAAACAAATCCGCGAACACATCAGCTATATTGATTTCATCAGGCTTCGGCAGGAAAAAGGATTTCAGGATACCGATAAAGTGAGCCTCCACAGCCTGTTTACAGGAAATCCGGGAACAGGAAAAACCACAGTAGTGAATTTACTCGGACGCATCTACAAGGCCATGGGACTGCTTTCCAAAGGTCATGTAGTTGAAGTCGGACGTGCCGAACTGGTGGGCGAATTTATTGGTCAGACCGCACCGAGAGTGAAGAAAAAAATCAGCGAGGCACATGGCGGCATTTTGTTTATCGATGAGGCGTATGCGCTATACCGCAAAGACAATGAAAAAGATTTCGGACACGAAGTCATTGAAGTTCTGATCAAGGAAATGTCCGATGGCAAGGGCGATATCGCCATTATGTTTGCCGGCTATCCGACCGAAATGCACGATTTTCTTTTCTCCAATCCGGGCCTGAAAAGCCGCATCAACTATTCATTTCACTTCGATGATTACATGCCCGAAGAACTGATGCAGATCATCCGGTTTACGGCTAAAAAAAGAAAACTGATTCTGACAGGCGACGCAGAAAAAGAAATGAATGAAATGATTATTGCGGGCTATCGCAACCGCGATAAAACCTTTGGCAATGCGCGATTAGCCATATCGCTGGTGGACGAAGCCAAAATGAATATGGCGCGGCGGCTGATGGCACAGCCCAATACACGCGAGCTCAGCGAAGAAATTTTATCGACCATCGAACTGAGCGATGTGAAAGAAATCCGCGCACACGAAGAAAAAAAGAAACTGAAACTGCCTGTCGACAATGGCTTGCTGAATATTGCACTGAACGATTTGAATCACCTCACAGGACTCACTGCGGTGAAAAACGAAATGAACGAACTCGTCAAATTAGTGCGCTATTACAACGATCTGGGCAAAGATGTGCTGAATAAATTTTCGATGCACACGGTTTTTACAGGAAATCCCGGAACGGGAAAAACCACGGTAGCCCGCATTGTTGGCCAGATTTACAAAGCACTTGGTTTGCTCGAACGCGGTCATGTGGTTGAAGTGGATCGCTCCGAACTGGTGGCCGGATATGTTGGTCAGACTGCTATTAAAACACAGGCCATTATCGACAATGCCATGGGCGGCGTGCTGTTTATTGATGAAGCCTATGCACTCACCGATAATGGTGGCAACGATTTCGGCAAAGAAGCCATTGAAGTTATTCTGAAGGAAATGGAAGATCATCGGGGCGAATTTGCCATTATTGCTGCCGGATATCCCGGTCCGATGAACACCTTTCTGTTGTCGAATCCCGGCCTCAAATCACGCTTTGACAGAGTGCTGCATTTTCCCGATTACACCGAAACGGAGTTGATTGATATTGCCCGCGACATGTTCGAAGCGGAAGGATTGCTGATGGATTCCGATGCTGAAAAACATTTCCTGATGCTGATTTCGGACATGCTGAAAAAACGCGATGAATATTTTGGCAATGCACGCGAGATCCGGAAAATTACGCAAACCGTCATCCGCAGGCAGAACCTGCGCTTAGCGTCAATGGAAAGCAACCTGCGCACACCACAGATGATTGCCACCATCCTCCGCGAAGACTTCAGCAATCTCGAAATGCCCACCAGCACACAAAACGGAAGCATCGGGTTTAAGCGAAGCGTTGAAGGATAACAGATGCTATTAAACTATCAAAGTATTTTAATTCATTTTGTATGAATCTCGAATTCGCTCAGATATTTGTATTAACAGCAGGCCTCATTTCAATCGTCCTGTCAATCATATTTTTCGAAAAAGGAAAAACAAAACAAAGTCTATTGTTAATGGTGCTGGGTAGTATTGGACTAGGGTTGTTTTTCGCAATGCTTGATCCATTCCTTAACATCTGGGATGAATCTTATCATGCTCTGGTAGCAAAAAACATGATAGATCACCCGATAACACCGATGCTTTATAAAACCCCAATTCTGGATTACGATTATAAATTATGGACAGATAATCACATATGGATACACAAACAGCCGCTGTTTTTATGGCAAATGGCGCTCAGTATGAAAATTTTCGGAATAAACGAACTAAGTGTAAGAATTCCGGATGTAATTATGCATGCAATTATTCCACTTCTGATGTATAGAATTGGTAAAATATCAACGAATGATTCACGGATAGCTTTCTTTGGCGCGCTCTTTTTTTCAGTTGCTTTTTACCCTCTCGAACTAGTAGCCGGAACCTTTGCAACGGATCATAATGATACAGCATTCTTGTTTTATATTTTTGCCAGTTTTTGGGCCTGGTTTGAATATACACAATCAGAAAAACCATACTGGCTTGTTTTAATCGGAATCTTCTCCGGTTGCGCTGTATTGGTAAAATGGTTGATGGGCCTGTTGGTTTTTGTTTGCTGGGGTTTTACATTACTTTTCAATAAGGAAAATTTATTCCGGCTAAAGGTATATATTCCCATTGTTATCAGTTTTGCAATTGCGTTATTGATTTTTCTTCCATGGCAAATATATGTGCTGTCAGTATTCCCTACTGAAAGTAGTTTTGAATTCAATGCATATTCCCAGCATTTCAGTACTCCCCTTGAAGGCCACGGCGAGTCACTTTGGTTCCATTTTCAAAACACCGGCTTTATTTACGGAAATCTGCTGATCATTCTTTCCATTTTGACAGGCTTTGTCATTCTGTTCAAACGAAGTAATCTCAAACTGTATCGCATTTTTATATTTGGATCAATTCTTTTTGTATACATATTTTATTCATTAGCGCAAACAAAAATGCGGTCATTCATCATTGTGGTATCTCCGTTTATTTATTTATGCATTTCCAGTACTTTTGTTGCAGTGATTGATTATATTCATGAACGTCTGTCTAAAAAAATAATTTTCTGGTTAATGTATGGTGTAATATGCTGCCTCTTTATATATTCACTTATGCAGATTGAAAACACCAATGAGCAACATTCCATTTTAATTACTACGTATAATGACTCCAGAAATATCAAAATCCGCGAACGAGAATTTATCGGGAAATTCAACAAAACCATGCCCGATGACAAAGTTGTTATTTTCAACACCAACTTTTCTCAAGGAGGAAATATTCCGTTTATGTTCTATACAAATCATATTGCTTATCGAATAATTCCTGACTCAAACCAAATCAGAAATCTAAAAAACATGGGTTACAAAATCGCCATTATTGATTTTGGCAATCTGCCTGAATACATTGTTCATGATAATGAAATTGTGCAATTATCACCCAATTGACATCCTTATAAATCAAAACACTGCACATTTCTATAACGTTTCAGTAAAAAAATGTTTCACGCATAAAAGCAACATCATCTTTCATGCAAAATATTCTTTGCTTAGCTACATGAACCTGCACCCAAAAACAAATCAATCCTGTTGCCGCGCACCGGCACTGCAAGCGCGATTCCGCACACGCACGACCTCTCTGCATCGCGAAGCTAAAGCATGCTGTCATCCTGAGCGGTTCCGATGGCTATCGGAACGAAGGATCGACAGCAGCGACCAGACATTTTCGCGAGCGTCGTGCCACGAAGAAGCGGAGCGGAGCGATCAGTCGCGACGACTTTCACAGTCAGTGTGCAGCGCAGGCGTCCGCAGTGCTTTGGCCAGACAACAAAAGGCAAATGAAATAACATCTTTCTAAAACAAATACACTTTTTAACCATGAAATACATCATCACCATTTGTTGCCTTGTCCTTTGTTCATGCGCTAAGGAAAAGGATCCGATTGAAGCAATTACCCAATTGGAAAATGTCAACAGCATACATTTCTTTCTAATAGCTGGAAATGATAAAATCGAGAAACGCACAATTACAGAGAAGTCTGAACTGATTAGATTTCTTCAATCATTTAAACCTGCTCATGGAGAAGAATCGGTTTCTATCAATGAAAAAAAATTTAAGAAAGACGCAGAAATCGATATCTGCTATGATAATTCAAAACAGCATTTAATTATTGAAGTGGACACAAAAATCGGATATTGTATTGTTTTGGATTCGAAAAAGTATTATAAGCCTTTTACATATCAGGCAGGCAGAATGATTATTGAGTCGTTGGCGGAATAGACGATTTCTGAATATTTCACAAATCCTGAAACAGTCCGCCGCGGCTGATTCGTGGACAAAAAAGTGGAGCAGCTGCTAAGACTTTCGATGAGATCCCGCCGCATTTCGACAGGCTCAATGACCGGCGGGAATTGATACGCCCTGAATAAAATATTTTGTGCCTTCGTGGCATCGTC
>CAYSCE010000055.1:10451-13258 GCA_964429475.1 uncultured Bacteroidaceae bacterium
TTCGATGATATCCCGCCGCATTTCGACAGGCTCAATGTCCGGCGGGAATTGATACGCCCTGAATAAAATATTTTGTGCCTTCGTGGCATCGTCATGAAACGCACACTGAATCAGTCTTTACCGCAGGCCTGCCTGACTGCCTGTTGCAGTTAAAATTGCAGACAGGTGAAGGCTGATTCTCACTTGTCCGCCCATCGAGTCACGCCAGTGACTGATGCCGGCGGGTCTGCGCTAATTGTATGACCTGTCGGAGAAATTTTTCTTTTAAAACCTGCCCGACTGCCTGTTGCAGTTAAACTTGCAGGCGGGTCTGCGGAAATCTGAGAAAATCTGCGGACAAAAAAACGGAGCAGCTGCGAAGGCTTTCGATGATATCCCGCCGCATTTCGACAGGCTCAATGTCCGGCGGGAATTGATACACCCTGAATAAAATATTTTGTGCCTTGGCGGCCTTGTGGCCATATAGTTTTGAGTGATGACAGGTAATGCCTTGGTGGTAATATCATATGCTCCCGTTATCAAACTTTTTTCTTTAGTCTGTCCATTTTTTCTAATTTAGCATCTTCGAACTCTCCAAAAATCAAAACCCAAAAACCCAACATTAAAATGGCAATCGTATTAAACGGTCAGGGTCTGACCATCGAAAAACTGGTTCAGGTAGCGCGCTTCGGCGAAAAAGTTGAATTGCATCCCGATGCGGTCAAACGCATCAGTGCCTGTCGCGCCATGGTAGAAAAGAAAATCGAAGCCGGCGAAATTATGTACGGCATCAACACCGGCATCGGCGAATTTTCCGAAATGGTACTCAACGAAGAACAGATCAAGGAATTCCAGAAATTTCTGGTGTATAATCATGCTGCCGGAATCGGTGATCCGATGCCCGTTGAATGGGTGCGCGGAGCTATGGTAGGCCGCATCAATGTGCATGCTCATGGCAATTCGGGCTGCCGCCTCGAAATCACTCAAACACTGGTCGATATGCTCAACAAAGGCGTTACGCCGATGGTGTGCAAAAAAGGCTCTGTGGGCGCCTGCGGCGATCTGGCTCCTATGTCGCAGATTGCTTTGCTCATGATGGGCGAAGGCCATGCTTATTTCGAAGGCGAACTCCTCGAAGGAAAAGAAGCACTGAAACGCGCCGGCATTCCCGTTCCCGGACTGATGGCCCGCGACGGCCTGGCCACCATCAATGGTTCAAACGTACTGACCGCCATGAGCGCCATTTTCCTGTACGATGCCAACCGTTTTCTGAAGCAGGCTGAAATTGCTACCACCATGTCGCTCGAAGCCCTGAAAGCCAATTTCGGACCTTACAATTCTAAAATTCACGAAGTGCGCGGCTTCGCCGGAGCTATCCGTTCGGCTGCTGCCATCCGCAAAGTGGCCGCCAACGGCGATCTGATGGAAAAACGTCTGAAAGTAAAAGTGCAGGATGCCTATTCCATGCGCTCAACTCCTCAGGTGATCGGTGCTGCACACGATGCTTTGAAATATGCGAAATCGCAGGTGGAAATTGAACTCAACGGCGTGGGCGACAATCCGATTTTCTTCGCCGAAGAGAATCTGCAACTGTCAGGTGCCAACTTCCAGGGCTCGCCTGTAGCGGTTCCCATGGATATGGCCGGTTATTGCATCACCATGGTGTGCGTGCTTTCGGAACGCCGCATGAACCGTCTGAACAATCCTGCGTTAAGCATTGGTCTGCCACCGTTCCTGAGCGAAAATCCGGGACTTTTCTCTGGTCTGATGCTGAGTCAGTACACAGCCGATATGCAGATCGTAGAACAGAGAATTCTTTCAGTTCCCGCTTCAATTCAGAGCATTCCGGCTGCCGCCGATCAGGAAGATTTTGTGTCGATGGGTATGAACACCGCTTTGAAAAATTTCCAGATTATGGATAACGCCTGTGGCGTGCTGGGAATCGAATTCATGGCGGCCGCACAGGCACTCAATCTGCGTAATAAGCTCGAGACGCCGTACAAATGGGGAACCGGCACCGAAGTCGCACACAATGTCATCCGCAGGCATGTCGATTATCTCGAAATCGATCGTCCGCTCTACCCCGATCACAACACAATGAAAGAACTGGTGCGCAGCGGCGAAATTCTGGATGAAGTGGAAAAATCAATCGGATCACTCGAATAAATACAAAACAACATGGAAGAAAACACGTATAATCAGCAACAACAGCCCCAGCAGCCACCCTACTGGCAGGCACCCGAAACCAATTGGGAACAAATCATCCGCGACCAAATCAAATCGACCCGTGGCTGGATGACCTTTATGGGTGTTATGCAGATTGTGATAGCCGCTTTATACACCATTATGACTGTTGGTATAGGCATCATTATTATGTGGGTCCCTTTTCTGCTCGGATTATATTTAATCCGTGCATCGAACCGCGCCAAAATGTATCTCGAAATGGGCAACATCAGCGATCTGGCCGAATATCACAAACAATTGAAAAACTTTTTCCAGGTTTCTGGTATAATGTCCATTGTTTCGATTGGCTTGCTCATTTTATTTGGTATCATTGCAGCTGCGATAGGATTCTCCTTCGCAGGAGCAGAGATGTACAAGACAATGGGATACTGATCAGATTCTGAAAAAAATCGCATCAATCTAAAACTGCCTTCGGGCAGTTTTTTTTGTAACATCAATTTAAAATACCAACAAAATCAATTTTACTTGCTATTACATATTGAAACATGATCAACATATGATTTGTCGCAGAGGCTGTCTCAAAACAGCAGTTGTTACGACATTCCACCGTTCCGGCCACAACAAACCCTCGAAGAGTTCCGAAC
>CAYSCE010000056.1:0-13118 GCA_964429475.1 uncultured Bacteroidaceae bacterium
CCTGAATGGATCAGTAGTCCGGAAGAGAGCGTTATACCTGGCTTTGATGTTTTGGTTTCAAAATATAATACAATGTCCATCCCGTTATTGCGCCATATAGAAGTGCACCGGCAATGAACGCAACCAGTCCGCAATAAGTTGATAATATTAATACGCTCCAGCCCAATGTACTTGCCATTATCCAATACATTCTTTTTGTAAAATGAGGTTTTAGTAATCTGGATTGAAATATCCCGGAAACTAATCCGGCGGACGCAAAAATGCAGGCCTCAGGAAAATGATACGTTGTATTGAAAACGTTAATAAGTCCCCTGTATATCTCCATTTTCCACAACACCAAACCAGCGATGGTTTCAGCAATTATAAATCCTGCCATCAACGACAGCACCCACAACACAGAAACGGGAAAAGTTTTTCTCAGTAATTTTTTTTGCAGTAAACCTGTTCCAAGTCCCAGAACAGCGCCACTTCCAATATGCATAAGGGTGTTTGAAAAATAGGTCCCATCATCGCTCATTGAAAAACCAAATGCACCATGAATAAACAAAAGCGCAATCATGCTGATAACATAAGCAACACAAATAACCCATAAGTGATTTATGGCCCAGATAGCTGTTGAATTAAATCTCGCCATATTACAGAAATTATCATGTACAAATCACCAATCTGATACTACACAAATATAGTACATACGGGTAAAAAATATTCTGATTAACAGTCATTTCGCAAAACCAGCAGCATTTTTTATCAGATTAAACAATATGGATACTGTAATGCGTTGACACTGCCCGGACGTATAGGAGCGAATGACCAAAAAAGTGTACTTTTGCAGTGTATGAATGCCGCAAACAGAACAGTTGTCATCATTGGCGCAGGGAATGTCGGAACGCATCTGGCGAAGCTGTTCAGCCGCCAGGGAGCTGCCGTAACGATTGCATGCCGCAACATCGCATCGGTGCCCGATTTGCTGAAAGCATCCTGCAATGTTGTTTCATTGGAAGACATGCCTGCCGAAGCGGATTTATTTCTGCTGACACTGAAGGACACAGTTATTCCGGAAGTCGCAGCAGCTTTGCCGGAGCTGCACGGAGTGGTGGCACATACATCCGGAAGCATAGGAATGGAGCCGCTTTCAAAGTTTCATCAACATGGCGTTTTTTATCCTTTTCAGACTTTCCGCAAGGAAATTCCATTGTCGGTGAGCACATTTCCGATACTTGTTGAAGCTTCGGATCCGGCTACAGAAGCGCTGTTGAATGATATGGCAGCACTGATTGCGTCCGGTGTTTTTGTGCTTCCTGCCAGTGAAAGAGCCATCGTTCATGCAGCCGGCGTGTTTGTTTCGAACTTCACCAACCTGATGTATTCGGCCGGCTGGCAGCTGGCTGATCAAAAATTTGATGCTGAAAAAATGCTGCTGCCACTGATTCTTGAAACAGCCATCCGGCTCAAATTCAGGAGTCCATCCGATGTTCAGACCGGACCTGCCATTCGCGACGACCGGGAAACAATTTCGAAACATCTCGAAATCCTGCAGCAGGAGCCGGCTTTGTATGATATGTACAAGTCGTTAACCAACGTGTTATTGAAAAAATACGGACATGATCAATTACCGTGAGAAACTAAAAAATATTAAAGCCTTTGTGTTTGATTACGACGGCGTGCTGACCAATGGCAATGTGTATATCACCGAGTCGGGCACGCAGTTGCGACAGGGCAGTGTGCGCGATGGTTATGCCTTGCAGCTCGCACGCAAAAAGGGATTCCACATTGCAGTCATTACCGGATCGCACGATAAAGGCATTGAAAAACGTTGTCAGTTTTTAAATATTGAAGACATTTTTCTGGGCGTTTCGAACAAGAAAGAAACGTTTCTGAAATATCTGAATGACAAGCAGCTTCAACCGGAAGAAATTCTTTTTATGGGCGATGATGTTCCGGATTACGAGCTGATGCAAATGGCCGGAATTCCTTGCTGTCCGGTGGATGCGTGCGAAGAAATAAAATCGGTGAGTGAATATATTTCGCCGTTGCATGGCGGCAGAGGTTGCGTGCGCGATGTTGTTGAACAGGTGCTGAAAGTAAAAGGAATGTGGATGAACGATGATGCGTTTCATTGGTAGGTCATCCTTCGATACAAATTTTTTCTACGTTTCACTTCGAAAAAATTCACTCAGGATGACAGTTGGAAATGCTCATTTCACTTCGAAAAAATTCACTCAGGATGACAGGAGCAGTACTCAGGATGACAATAGGGGAGCAGTAAAATAAAACAGGAATAAAAAAGTTAATTGACAAAACAAATTGCTATGGCATACTTTCGTCTTTTCAGGGGTTTTAATCTGATGATCATTGCACTGATCATGTTCTTTTTCAAGTTTTTTTTGTTTGATGTGGCTTTGGCATTTGAAGGCATTGAGTCACCGCTGACGAACTGGCAATTCATCTGGTTGGTAGCCACATATATTATTCTAACCGCGGGCGGCTATGCCATCAATGATTATTATGATATTGGCATGGACGAAATCAACAAGCCTGAAAAAACGGTGTTGAGAAATAAGCTTCCTTTATCGGCCGGTCAAAACTGGTTTTTCATACTCACCGCTGTAGGACTTCTTTCCGGATGCGGTCTTGCCTGGGTGTTGAACACGACTACATTGTATTTTGTGCCGGTGTTTGTTGCAGCGTTGTACTGGTTTTATTCAACCAAATATAAGCGCGAATTGCTGACGGGAAATATTACGGTTGGCATTCTGGCAGCGTTGAATATCCTGATTGTATATGTCTATTTTATTCTCACTTTTCACCGCATTGAGGCTTTCCCCATATCGATGTTTTCGTTCATCAACAAAGTGGTTTTTATATATGCCACATTTGCTTTCCTGATTACGTTTATCCGTGAAGTGATAAAAGATATTCCCGATATGGAAGGTGATAAGGAATTTGATTGTGTAAATCTGCCCATCCGCTATGGAATTAAAAATACCAAAACCATTCTGCTTGTTTTGTCAGTTTTGTTTTTGCTCATTCTTGGCTATTTTGGCTATTACGCTATCGGATTGAAAAAAATGTACCTGATGTACTATATCTTCATTATCCTCATTCCTTTCTGGATTTATTTTATGCGCGGGCTGTACAAAGCGACTGAGAAAAAAGACTTTTCGGACCTTGCGACATTGCTTAAACTGTATATGTTGGCAGGCATTTTCTCATTACAGATGTTTGATATAACCAATGCCTGGCGATGATACTGACCGAAAAATTAAAAGCATACGAAATCATTCTTGCCTCCGGAAGTCCGCGCAGGGTCGAGCTTTTGAAAGGGATGGGTGTTGATTTCACCATCCGCAAACTGGATATTGACGAGTCGTATTCAGCGGAATTACAAGGTGCCGATATTGCTGTTTATGTCAGTCAGAAAAAATCAGCTGCATATCCTGACAATGAACTTGGTGAAAACACCATTGTGATTACGGCAGACACCATTGTATGGCAACATGGCCGTGCACTTGAAAAACCGATGGACCGTGCGCATGCCATCGAAATGCTGCGATCGTTGTCGGGCGCGGAGCATGAGGTTTTCACCGGTGTCACGCTGCGTTCAGAAAATAAAACACATTCATTTTTCAGTCGCTCAAAAGTGTGGTTCCGCGCACTTAGCCTTGATGAAATTGAATATTACGTGGATACCTGCAAACCCTTTGATAAAGCGGGTTCATACGGAGTTCAGGAATGGATCGGCTATGTAGCGATTGAACGAATCGAAGGATCGTGGTTCAATGTGATGGGCTTACCCACACGCATGTTGTATCAGGAGCTGGAAGCGTTTATTGGCTGAGCATAGAATGCACTAAAACGACGTGCAGACCCAGATTTTGAAATCTTTTCGCAGAATTTGTCCTTCTGTAACGGTGATGGTGAATTCCGGGTCATTAACAAAATACTCGTCTGTCATAATAACAAAAGTACCGGCCGGTAATTCAACAGAAACCTTTCCGTTTTGAGCTTCAACGCTGCTACTTTTCAATTTCAGCCGGACAAAGCCAGGTTCACCCAAACTATCGGCAGCCGACTTTTCGACGAAATAAACCCGTCCGTTATAATTTTCGTATTTCCGCGCCGATTCAGGGATTCCCGGAATGCAGCTGCCTTCGCCAAATTCTATGGTGCCTGTGAAGCCTGTTCCAAAATCTTCTTTGCTGCAGGATGATGCAATCAGCACAATAACTGCAATGACAAAAACTTTTTTTATTCCAGACAAAATACGCATTGGTCTTTCGTATTAATATGCAAAGCTACGAAAATAAATTGATTAAAGAATTAAAACATGATAATCAGCAGGATTGTAACCGGCTTTTATGATTAATTCACTCATTCCGACGTTGGGCATTGGAATAGTAATCATGTGACGTTGGAGATTCAGCGTCATTTATTGTTGTTCATGTCAGTTGTTGAGTTTAGGGAATCTCTAAAAACCCATTTTTGTCATATTGAGCCCCGCTGTCATTCTGAGCGGAGTCGAAGAATAGAGAGCGGCGGGATAGACTCCGTCGAAATATCGATGCAATCAACAAAATATCAGCTTTTTAAAATGGTCATCAGACTTGTTGTTTGCATACAAAATGAGGTTTTTAGAGGTGCCCATGTATGGATTTATTACATGGAAAATATTAGTTATACCATAACGGGTATGATTGCTAATTAAGCAAGCACGATTATACCCTGTCGGGTGTATTTCTCATTGTAATAACGCATTGGCAGCTAGATTGAAAGATGCTAAACATCAATAATACGCATCCTTTTTTCGAGCAGATTTTTGTATTTTTCTTTCAGGTCATTTGATAAAAAGCTAATGTTGATCAGATCAAACCAAACTTCGCTTCCTTTTTTCAATGCATGGATATTATAATCGATTATTTTTTCATTCAATCCGCATCGTTCTTTGCCGAAATAATCAATCAATATTTCTTTTGAGAGCTTTTTCTTTTTCCCGGCAAGAGTCAGCGCTATTTCTTCTGCGCCACCTTTCAAAACAATTGTTGAATTCAATAAATCGTATGCGGGTGATAATTCAATTTTGCCTTCATTTCTGATTACAGAATAGTTTTTCAGATGCATATCTTCGTTCCCGACAAGGAAGTTGAAAAGCACCAGCCGGAACATTTTTGATTTTTCAATTACAGGAAAAGTACAATATTCATCGATAAGCTGAATAAGTTTTTCCATGGAATAATTATACTTGGTTTCACGCGACAAACCGGCAAGCTGAGCAAAATCTTCGGTCGGAATTTTATCTCTATGCCCTGCTCTGTCAAATCGTTTGATGAAATATGTCAACGACTTATCTTTCGACCAGATCATGCCATGGAGAGGGATATTGATACCTGCAGCTTCTGCCATCCGCATTGTCAAATCTTCATTTTCAGGAAGCTGCGGATAGATGTGATGCTGAGGTTTCAAAATGTATTTTCCACCAGAATCGACCAAATCAAACCTGGAATTTTTAATATTAAGAATCGCACTGAGTTTTGGCTGGACACCCTGAATAGAAAGTTTTACAGCCCGCGCCAATGCTTCTGCTCTTTGTTCTTCAGCTGAGTAAGAAAACGCACTTAAATGTTCCAGCTTAGGTGACAATAAATGTAGCCCGGATTCGCTGTAATCAGCTTTTCCACAGGGTTCATATGATATCGGACAACGGTTCATAATGCAACCTCCATTACGGTGACAGCTCCAACAGTGTCTCTTCCAACCAGCATCAATTGCGAAAATAAATCATTCCGGTCGGCTTTCCCGATTTTCAATAACCCTTCCAGCTGATGTCCTTCGGGTAAAAGTCCATCAAAAAACGGAGGGAAAACATCAAATACATATTGTTTCCTGCTAAGCGGCATGGTGAGCGAAACTGCCAGTCCTGCGTATCCCTCGTTATATTCGAATACATACTCTTTGCCCATAACCATCTCTGTCAGATAGCCCGCTTCTTTTCCGCAAACAAATACTTTAGCTTTTCTCATTGTTATTCAAAATTTCGTTCATCAGCTGACTATGCAGTTCGACTTTTATATTCAACACATGCAAAATTTTTCGGAGTGTATCCAACTGCACCGTTTCTTTTCCTTTTTCAAGATCAAAAACCACAGTTTTCCCTACTCCGGCTATTTCAGCAAGCTGTAGCTGGCTCAATCCGGCAGCTTTCCTATGCTGCTTGATAATCATTGATAGAAGAGTTGGTTCAAGCATTTTTACCGTTTTAGCGGCAAATATACAATATTTTAGCCCCATAGCCAAATAGCCACGCACAATATTACTGCTTTAACAGTATATTAATTCGTTTTTACAAGGATCATTAAGTTTAAACGTGGATATTACTGTTATAACAGTAAATTATAACCCTCTACTCCTTCTCAAACACATAATCCACCGTAGCCCCGCGGCCGGCGAGGCACGAAATGCATTCTTCAATGATGGCAAAGGGCAGCAAAATGGCTGCGAAAAGCATCAGAAAAACAAACAATAAAATGTTCAAAGGATTGCGCAATTTTTTTTTGTGGCGCAGCATGTTGAAAAGTACGTCGCGCCGTCCGGTGACGACATTCATGGCGCTGAGAATAAAGCCCGGAATATTTTGCACCGGATTGAAATGCCGGGTTTTGATATACTTTAAACCGGCTCCGGATGCAAGTTTCAGCAGTTGCTGACGCGAAACGAAATGCAGATGAAATTCCGGATCGAGATGCAGCCAGTGTTTCCGAAATATTGAATATTGAATGGAATTAATGTTTGGAATGGCTATATAAAAAATGCCTCCGGGCTTGATTAAGGAAACTACTTTTGTCAGTGTGGGCGCTGGTTGCGGAATATGCTCGAACGAATGAATCATGGAAACCGCATCAAAACTGCCTTTGGCAAGCGGAGCTTTTTCGAACGAATCGGAAAACACAGTGATGCAGCCACGATCACGCGCACGGCGTGCAGCAACATTATCCATTTCGACTCCGGTAACTGCTGCGCCCGACAACTGATGAATCTTATGCAACAGCGCGCCATTGCCGCAGCCAATGTCGAGCACCGCTGAATCTTTTGAAATACGTTTTGAAATAAATTTTGCGCGGCTGCCCCGCTCTGCATTAAGCAACCAGACGACAGGTTTCAGCCAGAATTTTTCTTTAGGGCTGTCGCCGTAATAGTCTTCGTCGTATTTATGATCGATCGCTATATCGCTGTCGGCGCGGAAAAGCGAACGACAGCTGCTGCAAAAATAAAAAGCAAAACCGGATGCTGTGTATAGCACATCCGGTTGCGCATTTCTGCAGAAAGGACAAATCATATTTGGGTAATTGGTCAAACCCGATTTTGTCATAATAATTTTGCTTTCATTCTATCCCTGCTGTCATCCTGATACCCATCCGCTGTCATCCTGAGTGTTTGAATGACGACCGGAAAATTACAGCAGACTTCAAACGTATCGAAGGGGGCAGCGGAATAAACTCAAAGAATAGCAGATTAATCAACGAGCATAATTCGATTGCTATTCTGTTTTTGCTGCATCGTTGCCGTCAAACAGATTGGCCTGATCGGTGGTTTCTTTTTTCGCTTTTGGTTTTGCCGGCGCTTTTTTGGCTTTTGGTTCTTCGGCAACGGCTTCAACCGGTTTTGCCTTTGGTTTTGCAACCTTTATGTCCTTGGCTTCGATGGCAGCCGGAATGGCTTTCACAACTTTGCGGGGACGATTTTTACCATAGCTGCCGCGGTGAATTTTGCCGCGTTTTGATTTCATATCTCCTTTTCCCATAGCTGTATTTTTTTACAAACGTACGGGATTATTTTTAATATGCAAAACTTTATTTCGTCTATATGTGCTTCCATGACAATCTGATGCCAGCCGGGAAAAGGTTAAGGTTAATCACACGAACACTGATCAAAGAACTTATACTTTAAAATTGGCTAATCCATAGCGCGGATTTGAAATCCGTGATATGGATACAGGCACTGTCACGGATAACATATCCGCTCCAGTGATAGTTTGATGTGAATTAAGAAATGAGGTTTGAATAATATACTGTAGTTCCGTTCGAAATTCTCACTTCCTCCGCCGCGGCGGATTCCTTGTTCAGAATTCTTGAGCTATTTATTTCCCAAAGCAACGTATATTTGCTTTCATTGTCTTGATATCAACCAACCACCGATTTATGAAATCACTATTACTTTTCGGAGCTGCTGTGATTTTTTCAGCTTCGCTCAATGCTCAGATAACGCAAAAAGCTCCGGTGAATCCGGCATATATTCAGTACATTCAGTCAGGCAGCCCGGCACCGAAATACGGCTATCTGCCGCCGGTTATTGATCTCAGTGCCAAGCAATATTCAACTGCCAACAAAGGACCGCTGGTATTGCCTGCTACCTTTGATTTGCGTACACTCGGATATGTGACATCGGTGAAAAATCAGGGACAATGCGGTTCATGCTGGACCTTTGCCACCTGTGCATCGACCGAATCGTACTGGCTGCGCCAGGGACAAGGTACCAATGACTTATCTGAAGACAATATTAATAATTGCCACGATTTCGACTGGACTCCCTGCAATGGGGGCAACGCGATGATTTCGGCGGCATATCTGTCGCGCGGTGGCGGTATGATGACCGAAGCTGCAGATCCGTACAACGATGCTGCCGGTACTTGTCCGACCAATATTAATCCGGTGAAATATGTAAGTGATGTGCGCTATATTCCTGTGGATATTAATACAATCAAACAGATTTTATATGATTTTGGCGCAGTCTACACCTCGTATTACAGCGATGACGCCTATCTGAATTCATCAAATAACACCTACTATTATTCAGGAACTGAATATGCCAACCATGCAGTAACCATTGTCGGCTGGGATGATACCAAAGTAACTGCCGGCGGTACCGGAGCATGGCTGATTAAAAACAGCTGGGGAACATCGTGGGGAGCCAGCGGATATTTTTATTGCAGCTACAACGATACACGCATCAACTCAGAAGTAGCATATTTCCCCGGATTCCGCAATTATTCAACAGGCGACAACGTACTCAGCTATGCCAGATTCGGCGAAGTTAATGATGTTGGTCTTGGCGGAAACATCGGTTATGGACTCATTAAATATTCAGTAACAGGAAATTCCATTGTAAAAGCCATCGGAACTTTTATTGCATCGGGAAATTCAACAGTAAGCCTGGAAATATATTCCGATTTTGACGGAACAACATTAAGTAATCTGATTGACACCATCGGCGCAAAAGCCTGCGGCATGCCGGGATATTACACCTTTGCACTTGAAACACCCATTGCGCTTATGTCGGGCGATGACATTTACGTCAAAGTAAAATATTCAACACCCGGATACAATTATCCGATTCCGGTTGAGGAAGTTTACAGCGGATATGCATCGAATGTGACCCTCGAAACCGGCAAATGCTGGGTGAGTTCGAACGGAACCACCTGGAATGCGGCAGGGAGCGGTACTTCGCGTACATACGATCTTTGTATAAATCTGTATACTTCAGCTGCAGGAGTTGTAAATACGACCTTTTCCGCCGATGTAACATCGACCTGTACCGGTGTTGTGACCTTTACCGATGAAAGCACCAATTCGCCCACAAACTGGCTCTGGACCTTCGGCGACGGACAAACATCGACGATGCAGAATCCGGTGCATTATTATACTGCAAATGGCACTTACACGGTAAAACTGAAATCGTGGAATATTTTCGGCACCGACAGTCTGATTATTAATTCGTATGTAACAGTTGGACTTCCGGCAGCACCCACAGCCACCGGCACAGCCATATGCAGCGGACAGAATGCAACTATTTCAGCCACCGGAACCGGTACAATTGAATGGTACGATGCGCAATATGGCGGCAACTTATTATTTACAGGCGCCAATTTCTCAACGCCAACATTATTCAGCAGCACCAGTTTTTATGCTCAGAATTCGCATGTAGCCGGAACTTCGCTGTATGGCGGCAATCAGAATTCGAATACCAATGGATCCATTTATACAGCATCAACGGTTCATTATCTGACATTTGATGCAGCCGAAGCCTGCAAGCTGGTTTCGGTTGAAGTGAATGCAAGTACCACGGGAAACCGCACGGTATCGCTCCGAAACAGTGCTGGCACTGTGATTCAGTCTGCAACTGTAAACATTACCTCAACCGGAATCAGTCGTATCACGCTGAATTTTGATATTCCCGCCGGAAGCGGCTATCAGCTTGCAGGACCTGCCAGTCCATACCTGTATCGCAACAATGCCGGTGTTTCTTTTCCCTATGATATTTCACCAGTTTCAATTACTGGCAGCAGCGCAGGATCCGATTACTATTATTTCTTTTATGACTGGGAAGTTCAGCCTTATTGCTCCAGCGCCCGCACAGCGGCAACCGTTGTTGTAAACGGCCCCTCGAATCAGCTGAATGTAAGCGGACCACAAACAATTTGTGGCGGCGAGTCCTTGACATTGACAGCTGCTACAGCCGATTCATATCATTGGTATCCAAATGGTGAAACAACACAATCGATTTCAGTCAGCACGCCCGGAAACTATTATGCACTGATAACCGGCTCTACATGCGATGTGTACACCGATACTATTGCTGTTAATGTTACAGCTTTACCAACGGCCGGATTCACGTATTCTGTAAACGGAAATATTGTTCAATTCACCACCACAAGCACCAATGCAACATCCTATTTATGGGAATTCGGCGACGGGTCTACAGCAGCGCAGGCCAATCCCGCACATTACTATTCAACGCCCGGTTCCTATACCGTAAATCATTATGCCCGCAATGAGTGCGACACTGTTTTGTACACAACTACAGTTGGTATTACGACTGGAATTGAAGAGTCCGAAAGCCATTTCAATCTTTGGCCGAACCCAGCCAGCGATGTTCTGCAAATCAGCTTTGATGGCGACATTCCGGCTTATGTCCGCATTGTAAATATGCAGGGACAGGAAATCAGAACTATCATACCGGATGCAAAAGAAATAACCATTCAGCTGAATGGAATTTCAAACGGAGTGTATATACTGGAGAGCGCAGGCAGCGCGATTGAACGAATGCGGTTTGTGGTCGAGTAGTCACAAACTCTCGAAGGGTTTAGAACCCTTCGAGAGTTGATATAACCCGCATTACAAGCGCTTCTTCAATAACGTCAACATTTAATTCCGATATCAGATTCCAATCGGAATCGAATTTAAGCTGCGCATTATTTCTATCGAAAACAAAGCCATCAGCGGTTTGTACGAGTTTACCTATTCCCAGCTCCGTTTTGTGAAGCAGCGTTCTGTTTTCGTTTTCCACACAGAAGTGAAATCCGGAAGGCGCTTTGTCAAAGGCTTCGCGGGTAATCCACATTTTGGGTTTATCCATATAGGGCGCTCCCGATGTCGGACAGAAAGTTTTGCAGTTACCGCACTCATTGCAAAATTCACCGATATTACAGGTCTGAATTGTCTGTTTTATTTCAAAACGGAAATCACCTGAAACAAAGGTAAATGGCTCAACTTCGTAATATTGATTGGCGAGATTCGGACACACCGTAACGCAGATATTGCAGACTTCGTCGCACAACAAACAGCGCGATGCTTCCTGCACAGCAGCACGATCCTCTTTAATAATTTTTGAAGGAATGCCATGCATTTCGTTTTCCAGCAACGATTTTTCGCGCCGGTATTTATTCATCAGCAGCTTTTTGAAATCTGAATTTCTGCTTTGAATATCATTTTTACTGATGGGCAACTCTGCCCTTTCAATGATGGCTTCAGCTGCTTTACGTCCATCGGCGATGGCCGAAATAATACTGGCAGGACCTTTTCGAACATCACCGCCAATAAAGACCCGATCGAGCAGTGTGCTGTAATTGTCACTGTTTTTCTTTAAAATTGATGCATCCAGAAAGTCGAGTTTTGAATTCTGACCTATTGCCGGAAAAATAGCATCGGCAATCAGAATTTCTTCGGAGCCGGGCACAGGTTCAACTCCGGTGCGGCCATCAGCACCGACCTGCGTTGGAGTCATTCCTACAACCCGCAGTCCACCCACTTTTCCACCTGAAACCACAATTTCGACCGGCGCTTTCAATTCAACAATTTCAATTTTTTCGGACTGAACAGCCAGTATTTCTTCAGCTTCGGCAGGCATATCGGCAATCCTGCGCCGATACACAACCGCCACTGAGCCATTTCCACCCTGAATTCGTTTTACAGCGCGAGCAATGTCCATGGCCGTATTTCCGCCACCAATTACCAATACGCGACGGCCAGGCGTAGTTGCCATTCCCTTTTTCATATCCGATAAAAACCGCAAAGGATCCAGAACACCCAATGCGTCTTCGCCATTTAATCCGGCTTTTTTCGATTCGGGTGTACCGGTTGCAATAAAGACAAATCGCTTTTCATTAATAAAAGCATCGAAACGAGCTTTGTCAACAGTGACGCCATAATGCACCACCGCACCCATTTTTTCAATGCGCTCAATGTCTTTCAATATTGAATCGTTTTTCAATCTGAATGCGGGAATCACGTCGGCAGCCATGCCACCGGCAAACGATTTTTCTTCGTACACATCTACCTCAAATCCAGCCAGCAACAGAAAATAAGCGCAGCTCATACCTGCAGGACCCGCCCCGATAATGGCAGCTTTCAATCCGTTTTTTGGTCTGGATTGAATAAAATGCTCATCCAGCTGCTTTTCCGAAACCCAACGTTTGACCTCACGAATAGCCAGATTTTCATCGTAATTGATGCGGGTACATTTGGTCTGACAGGCATGATCGCACACCGCACCGGTGACAGAAGGAAACGGATTGGTGTCCATGATGACTTCAAAAGCCTTCTGAAAATCGCCCTGCGACACATAATACAAGTATGACGGTATGTTCTGGTTGTCCGGACACGTGTTTACACATGGCGCATGAATGCAATCGAACAAGCCAAGTTTTTTCGGAGTCTTTATTCCGGGTTCACGCATGGCTTTGCGGTATGCCGGATTTTCAAGCGCTTCGGACGTATAGTCTTTCAACTTTACCGCCCGCATTTTTCCGGGTAAGCAGATCATATTGTTCAATGATCCGGCACCGGAAG
>CAYSCE010000057.1:0-12810 GCA_964429475.1 uncultured Bacteroidaceae bacterium
GCTTAATACGAATTCAACAACATGTTACAATTGTAATTACATTTGTAAACAATTTTTATAAGCGATTTACTGGTACAATTGTATGTTTTTTTTCATTTTGAGGAGGTCATTCTCACCTGGTAAAATCAGACATTTTAGCAGTTCTGTTTTTCGTAATTCCAATTTCTGGTTGAATGAAAAATGAGTCTCTTGTGCCCTGAAGAATTTTCAAGTCACTCACCTACTCCAGAATTAAATTTTCCGGCTGTATGTTCACCAAAAAATGCTTCAGCGAACTCATGAAACGATATAATTTATTAAAAAACATACTCAAAGCCTGTCTGAATGCGACTTTTCAGCTTTTTTTCAGGCTCATTGAAATTTCTTTGGACTCAGAAAAATTTTGAACTAAGGAGTTTTTGGAATTATTCCGTGTTGTATTAGACATTGGTGATTAAAAATCAACTCATAATCCATCCGCCGCGGCGGACTCATTACTCATAACTTATAACTCATAACTTATAACTCGCCAATAACCATTAACCGTTAACCAATAACCGTTTCGAACACTGAACAAGGAATTACGAAGGAAGAAGTAAACTATGAATTCCCATTAACCAATAACCATTAACCAATAACCATTAACCAATAACCATTAACCAATAACCGTTAACCAATAACCATTAACACTGGCCACTGGCTACTGGCTACTGATCCGCCTCGGCAGACTGAATACTGATAGCTGATTACTGAATGCTGTTCTAGAATTCGTTCATCGACTCACAAATGCCTTTGTGAATTTCGTACCAGAAATCGATGGCGGCAGTACGGCGGTCGCGTTTGAAATATTCAATCCAGCCAAGCAGGTCGGGATCGTTATTCCCTTCCACTTCGTGTTTGCGTTTCAGATAGGTTTCCACCAGATCGACATTGCGCCACGACTCCCACAGCGTACTGTTGTTGCGGCTGTTGATGTTATAGGCAATGCTTTTTAAACTCTCGAGGAATTTATCTTTAATTTCTTCGCCATACAACTGGCCAATAATATCGGGCATAATGTCTTCGGCCCAGTTGCGATGAAAGCGGCAAAGCCCGAGATTATCCATGATCAGCTCTTTCTGAAAACGTTTGGTATTGGTATGTCCAAGCTCGCGCGGGTGCATGAAATCGCCGCTATAATACATGTAATACTTACCTACAATCGGCATTGGAGACAACACACCCGGAACCCAGTACTGATTGGGCACCATCCATCCACGGCGGCCAAAAGCGGAGTACAGGAATCCATCGAGTACTTCGCGGCCTCTTTCACGCGCCAGTTTACGTCCCCAGCGACGTGGGCCTAACTGAAAGTCTACAATACCACGTTTCTGAACAATGGTGTCCAGAATTTGAACACCCAGACGTGCATTGTGCATCGAATCTTTTTCCACATCGAAGCGCTCGCGGTGCCAGATCGGATAACGGTCGACACATAAATCATCTTTGGTTAACAGTCCCTGCGACAGCAACTCCATCATCCACGACAGCACACCACCTACTGATATTGCATCGAACCCCAGCATATCGGCATGATGGTTCAGCAATTCTGCAGCGCGCTGATCGAAAATTCCGCACTGCGGGCCCATGGTCTGATATGGCTCGTAATCCTTTTTATACTCAACATTCATTTTCTTGCAAACTGCCACACAAGGCTCGCCACAGGTCCAGTTTTGCTTGGGTTTGATGGTCTCATCATTAAACTGTTTTAAATAATGATCGAGTACAAATTCCTTATGAACCTTTTTGCGGTCTTCTTCGGGCCAGAAAATGGAATCATAGTTAAAAGCCATTATGTTTCCGTTCATTGTGGCAAAGTTCACCCCAAAGGTACCACCGGTTTCAAACTTTGGATCGAAGCGGTATTTGGTGGTGGCTTCAAGATCTTTTGCGGCCAGTTTTTTCTGATAACGGTCCTGGAACCATTTATCTGCTACACTGCGGTCGCGGAAGTCTTTATCGATAAATGTACCGCCATAAATAATGGCTGCAATATTATACTCCTGAAACATTTTTGAACCAAAGCCTCCCCGGCCTGCCCATGTATCAACAAAAGTGAGCTCGCGCTTGCGCACAGGAACACTCACCACACCGGCAAAATCGGTGGTTTCGGCTGCAGGTCCTACAGCCAGAATGCGATAGGCATCGGTATATTCGTCGCGGTATTTTTCATTGACGTAATCCATAAGTGAATATACGCCTTGCCGCCCTGATCGCCATATGTCGTGAATTTCGAGCGGCTCTACCCTCAGCTGAATTTCTTCACCATGAATACGATTGAGAATCAATACCGAGGGAGCTGATGCGCGGCCGTTGATGCTGAGCATGTCTATTCCAAGGTTGTCGAATACCAATCCGGCACCACCCATACTCGAAATATAAAAACCTGTCCAGCATGGACTGAATCCGGTAAATATCAAACGATTTGAACCCGGAAAAATCGATCCGGCCAGTAAACCGGTTCCAATATTCATTGAATTGAATTTGGTCGCATGATGCAAACCCAGATCAACCGGTCCGAAAAACTGTCCGACCGGATAACGAATGGTGCGATACATCGATGTGCCGACATCTACCAGCAACGCTTTTATATTGGAACCAACGAGCGATTGAATATCTACTTTCGTTTCTTCAGTCTGATTTTCTTTCGGAGCTTCGGTTGAGTTCTCTTGTTTTAAATCTTTGTTTTCTTCCATCTGTTTTGGTTTTTGCAAAAGAGTGCAAAGATAGTGAATAATCAGGCTCTGTCAAGGATTTTGATATGTGAAATAGTGCATAACGATACTGTTTTATTTGTTTCGTAACCGATTTATTTTAACCGGATTCTGATTGGAAAAAAACAAATATAAAATGTTGATATCTTTGATGAAAAGTTAACGGATGTACCGCTGCATTTTAATAGGATTGTTTGTTTTGTTACCATGGTTTATGGAGGCACAGGAGCAGATTTTGCGTGCCGGTAGTTTCGAACTGTTTGCAACTCCTGTCGACCCGGAAGGGAATGCCATTTTCTCGTCCATAGGGCAAATGCCCGAATATCCGGGCGGGCTGGATAGTTTGTACGCCTGGCTGTTGCGAAACATTACCTATCCGAAGGATGCAAAAAATAATAATCTTGAAGGAACTGTCATTACAAAGTTTGTAGTCGACACCAATGGAATGGTAACAGATGTAAGTGTCTATAAAAGAGTGCATCCTTCTCTTGATTCGGTATGCTTCAATGCGGTGAAAGACATGCAGCCCTGGTCGCCTGCTATTATTGAAGGTAATCCTGAGCGGGTTCAGTTTTTACTGCCGGTGCGGTTTATTCTTACTTGCGACGACAACTGTGTGCTACGAATAAATATAAAGGATTCCCTGATGGCACTTTCCAATTCATTTGTGACTCTTTCAAATGACTCGTTCAACGATATCGCCTTTTCTGATTCAACTGGTTGCCTTCGTTTCGACAGCCTGCCTGCAGGCCGGTACAGGTTGAATATTCTGTATCCCGGATATTATATTTTTGACACCCTGATCGACATCCAACGTTGTACTTCGGATTTCTCTTTTCAATTACGTCCGTTTTCTGACGCTGATTCGCTTTATATAGCATATTCTGAATTCACCGCCGAAGGCGCCCTGCACGATATTGAAAACAACCAAATGCGCATACTGTTGCCGGGTGGATTGATTCAGGAGACAACCAATGCCAGCGACAGTCTTTTTGAACAAAAATACCATGTGCGTTTTCTGAGTCAGGGCTGCGTGCGGCTTCCGGGCGAAGACCAGCATGCCTATAATCAGAAAATTTTCAACTATCTCGACAAAAAATACGGCCGCCGCTGGCGACGCGAAATACGGCAGGATGCGATCGGATTGAAACAAAAGAAATAATGAAAAAGGTCCTGACAATTTGTTTAATTATGTCTTGTGCAACTATTTCTTTTGCACAAACTTCTGCATATCCGTCATCAGTTACCGTGTACATTTATCTGAAAGAAAAAAGATATGACCGGGCTAAACCTGTTATTGATGAATTGTGTTTGAATGTCCCCCTGAAATATGATCCCAAAACAAACTTTTATAAAGGTTTGATTTATCAGGGAATTTTCGATGACACGACTGAATGTAATTATGGGATTTCTAAAGACAGCGCGTTGATAGTATCACTTCAAGCGTACATCAATAGTTATTTATTTAATGTTGACTGCAAAATACCGGCGGCAGAGATTTTCTTGCTAAACAGCCAGAGGAAATACGAATTTTTTGAAGAAACAATCAATGATACTTTGCGCGATACACTGACTTTCATTAATATGTGTGATTCCTTATTTCCAGAAATATATTCTTATGTCGGAAAAGCTGTATTACTGAATGTAAATCAGAAAAAAGATTTCATTCAGGTTTTTAATACAATAGAGTCGCGTGGAAAAAATATCGACCGATCTAAAGTATCAATATGCTATAATCAATTCATTCTACCTGAAATTTTCGGAACGTTTACAGCAGAAGTAAAAAGACACAGATTCAATCCTGACAGCCGGCATTTATATTTTGGGAAAAACTATACTTTTCATTATTACATTTTGTCAGGCTGTGTATTTGATCGCGTCAAAGAAAGAGTGTCGGGATTATATGTTTTAAAAGGAAAAAGGCTCATACTATATCCTTCTGACAAATCAGGGAAAATGAGATTCCGTTTGAAAAACGATATGCTGATACAGAAATTTTTGATTTTCAATCGCTTCAGGTTCCGATAACAATGAATTGTAATTCATATTCTTCGGATGAATAAGAAAAAACAGATGGCAAAAGAATCTACCGCAGTTATTGAATGAAGAACAGCACTCATTTGTGGTGAGAACAAGAGCTCACTGTTCACTCCGCCGCGGCGGATCACCGTTCACCGTTGTAGATGAAGCTTTCGCTTTGCTAAAACTAATCACTCATAACTCATCACTCATAACCCATCCGCCGCGGCGGACTAATAACTTATAACTACTGGCTACTGATCCGCCGCGGCGGACTGGCTACTTAAATTATCTTTCACTACTTTTACATCGTGATTCAAAACATCTCCATACACGATCATTTGTCTCTGTCCGCCCCGCTCATCGATGTCCGCTCTCCGGGCGAGTTTGCACAGGGTCACATTCCGGGTGCGGTCAATGTTCCGTTGTTCAGCAACGATGAAAGGGCGCATATCGGAACCGTGTATGTACGGCGCTCGCGCGACGAAGCCATGCAGATCGGTTATAATTATGCGAATCCGAAAAAACAATGGTTCATTGACGAAGTCCGCAAAGCAGCACCCGATGGTCCTGTAGTGATACATTGCTGGCGCGGCGGTATGCGAAGCCGCCTGTTTGCGGAACATCTGCATGAAAATGGTTTTCAAAATGTGTCGGTTATTACAGGCGGATATAAGTCGTGGCGCCGTTTGCTGAATGAACATTGGAAAAAATCACATCAGCTGATTATTCTGGGCGGCTACACCGGCAGTGGTAAAACGCCGGTTATCAAAATGCTTACAGCGCTTGGACAACAGGCGGTGGATCTTGAAGCGCTGGCATGTCACAAAGGCTCGGCATTTGGCGCCATCGGACAAAAGCCTCAGCCCACAACCGAACAATTCGAAAATGATTTGTACAATGTCTGGCGACACTTTGATCCGGCGCTGCCTGTGTGGCTCGAAGACGAAAGCCGCAACATCGGTCATGTGCAGCTGCCTGCCAGTCTGTTTTCGCAGATGCGTAATGCAGTTACTTTTTTTCTCGACATTCCGCGCAATGTCAGAGCTGAATATCTGGTACAGGACTACGCTGCAGCCAGCATCGATGATCTGAAGGAATCGGTTTTAAAAATTTCAAAACGCCTGGGTGGACAAAACGTCAATCTGGCGCTGCAATGGCTCGACGAAGGGAAATTGTACGATGTCGCCTACCTCTCACTTTCCTATTACGACAAAGCGTACCAGCGCGGGCTCGAATTTCATGACAACAAAAAGGTATTGATGATTTCTGCTGATAGCATCGATGCTGAAAAAAATACTGAATTAATTTTGCAGGAATATGAACGGAGAAAATAAAATACGTCTCACACAATTCAGTCATGGTGCTGGTTGCGGATGCAAGATCTCGCCGAAAGTCTTGAGCACCATTCTCGAAAGTCAGATAGAAACGACTGCCGATGCCCGTCTGCTGGTTGGACACGAAAGCTGCGACGATGCTGCCGTATATGATCTGGGCGATGGTACCGCGGTTATCAGCACCACCGATTTCTTTATGCCCATTGTCGATGATCCTTTTGATTTCGGAATGATTGCCGCCACCAATGCCATCAGCGATGTATATGCCATGGGTGGAAAACCGCTTGTAGCCATAGCTGTGTTGGGTTGGCCCATCGGAAAAATTGATCCTGAAATTGCACGCATTGTAGTTGATGGCGGACGTCAGGCTTGTAAAAATGCGGGCATTATGCTGGCCGGCGGTCACAGCATCGATAGTCCCGAACCTATTTTCGGGCTGGCTGTAACGGGCCGCGTCGGTATTGAAAATATGAAACAAAACAATACGGCCAAAGCAGGATGTAAATTATATCTCACCAAACCGCTCGGCATCGGCATTCTGACAACGGCCGAAAAACAAGGTAAACTGCGCTGCGAGGACAGTCGTATTGCAACAGAGTCGATGATAAAACTCAACAGCATAGGAGCTGAATTTGCTCAAAATCCGGCCATCACTGCTATGACCGATGTTACCGGATTTGGCTTGCTGGGCCATTTGCGCGAGATGTGCGAAGGAAGTAATCTGTCAGCAATTATTGAATATGATCGCATTCCGCGCTTTGCACCGGTCGATGATTATATAGCTCAAAAGTGCATCCCGGGCGGAACAACACGTAACTGGGATAGTTACGGTCACCATATAAAACTTGGAAACGAAGACTGGAAGTCGCTTCTGTGCGATCCTCAAACCAGCGGTGGATTGTTGATTGCCGTAGAACCGGCTGCCTGCAACGAAATTGAACAATTGCTGAAGAACAACAACATGCCTGCAATTTCACTCGGACAGCTCACCGAAAGAACCAATGTGCTGATTGAAGTTGTAGAATAGTTTAATTCTTTTTACTCATCAGAATATCATGCGCAATGCGGATAGCCGAAAAGCAGTCCGCATCATTACATTCAATGGCAGCAACGCCGTACGAAAAATGAACAGGGTCGTCGTTGTACACCATGTCATGATTCAATTTATCAAGCACCTTCGCCAGCTTTTCGGATTCCTTTTCACGAACAACTACCAGAAACTCATCACCAAGCCGGTATCGTGCACAGATAGCCAGACCTCCAACAATTCGTGACAGTCTGAGCGCAAAAGCTTTCAGAACTTTGTCGCCGGTATCATAGCCCTGACGGTTGAAACGACGGAAATCATCCAGATCCAGTAAATACAATACATACGAATCCTTTTTCTGATGCTTTTTCAAATAATGAAGAAATCCTTCATAATTGAGTAAGCCTGTTGTGTGATCGGTCATCAGCCTGCTGTGCATCTGCATGAAACGGGGACGCAGTAGTAAAATAGCTGCAACAATCCCGACAAGCATTGCTCCGGCAGCCAATAAAATAATTTGTGTAGTAGTCATGATTTTATTTCTTCTCGCGTTTACGCAAAGGGAAGTCTTTTCGTTGCAGATAATCGTAACGCAGATTGCGACCCGGCTGATAACTCATAGCCATGATGCTGTCCTGCGCTTCTTTGATGGTGCTGTATTCGGCAAAATCGAGGGTGCGGATAACGGCTTCAAAAACACGGATGGCACCCGAATGATCGGCCAGTAAAATACGTTTGCCCAGATTCTGATTCAACAGATCAATAAACGAATACGCTATACGCCAGTCTGCTTCAATCAGTGTTTCGCCTTCGGGATAATGATAGAAACGGTTTTTGAAAATCTTCGAAACTTTGGTTTTTATTTCCGCTGTCGGCTCTTCACCACCAGATTGAATGCGGGCAAGCTGATCAACAATTTCGTTTTTGTATTTGAATGTCAGTGCTCCGTATTTTTGCGAATTCAATCCAAACATAGCGTGGAACTGCATGTTGTTATATCCGGCATTCTGAAGAAATATACGGGCTGTTTGTTCGGTGTTTTCCGACTCACTTCCGAATACCTGAACCGGATTTTCTTTCGACCACGACCACATGGGATATCCGGCTTTGTCCAGAATGTCTACAGCTACTTTAAAATCAAGTCCGAGTTCCTGTGCGGTTTTTTTGCCGGCATCGCTCAGAAAATTACTCATCGATCCGCTGATGCGCCGGTTACTGCTCCATGAATCCCAGAAACCTGAACCGACAAATTCCGGATTCTCGCCACCCGACTCATGTTCCGACTTGCCATGCCGGATCATAATCATATGAGTCTGATTTAACGGAACATAGGCCTGGGGAAACAACGGAATGGCTTTGCCATTAGGCAGCCAGACTATTTCTTCGTTCATCATCAAACCGCTGCCGTCTTCCAGTGCCCGGCCAGTGGTGCGACGTTTACCATCGGGTGTCGTAGCCATGTCGTCGGCCAGCACCAGTTTGGTGCGATAGCGTGTAAACGATGCTCCGGGTGTTGCAATACTTTGCGGACACAAAATATCGCTGAAACGACTCAGACTGAAGGTCTGAATCAACAAACGACGGAAACTGTCATTCCTGATCAGTCCGTTCCAGGCTATATAAAACAGATTCGGATCACCATTCGGAATCCGGTGACGTATGAACTCATATTTTGATTTGATATAGTTGTGCGGATTCATGTCGGTCTCCAGTAACTTGAAAAAGAAATATATGTCTTTTCCAATGACTTTCAGATTGTTTACAAAATCGATGGTAACATCTTCGGGTTTTATCGAGATTGGTTTGCCATATACGACCTGCAAAAACCGGATATCGTCCTGAACACTTTGCACGGTATAGCAGTTGTGAAATTCTGCATGCTCACGTAATACAATGTTTTCGCTCTGAATGTTTCTGTTGACCTTTTCAACCGTTCCGCTTTTTTCGTTTTTTTCTTTCATACACATCTTTATTTTTTCCGCAGGTTAAAATCTTGCTGTATTTTACTAAAGCGCTGATTATCAGCACTATGCAAAAAATGAAGCAAAAGAATCACAAAAGTACAACATTTTAAAATGGGAATGAAACGGAAATCGGCTTGATTTACACCAATTGACATAAATAGTATCGCTATTTATATCAGTGGATTCATAATTCAACGAAATGGCTGTCTGATTAAAGATGTATTTTGAGCGCTGCAAAGAGTTTCAGGAAATCCCGGCTATGCCTCCAAAGCAGAATCACTGACCATGACCGGGAATTAGTGCGCCATGATACAATTATTGAGGCACCGTGCCTTGTTTGCAGTACATCAGCGGATAATAATTTTTGCATTTGATTGCATTCCGTTCTTATTTATCTGCATCAGATACAACCCGGCCGGCAATTGAGTCAGATTGAGATTCTGATCGTAGATAATACCAGACCAGACCTGCTCTCCCAGCGAATTGAAAATACTGGCTCCGGCTCCGATATAGCGATTATCAATGCTGATCATTCCATCCGATGGATTCGGATAAATATGGATGGTGCTGTTTTCGGTTTCATCCACAGCAGTTTCAATGGCATTCACCCAGATGCGCAACACAGGATCGCCCAGCAGATTGTTGTCATAATGCACCCAACGCTGTGCTCCGAATTCGTATTCGCCGGCAAGATCAATCCACGGCGCAGTGGCAATTTTCGACATCATAAATGCCTCGCCGATATTGCGCTCATTGATGGCCGGATTATAAATGGCGTTGACAAATTCGCGGTTCAAATGCTGCGATGGTCCTTCGGTTTGTCCTTCGTTAAACCAGCCATAGCGCGAATTGACCACACAGGCCGCCAGATAATTTTCAAGTTTCAGCGATAATTCTGCAATACAATCATCCCAATCGAACGAACCACACATACAACCGTGCGAGTACAATAATCCATAGGAATGATTGGTGCCATTCATCTGCGCAAAAGTGGTACTGTTCAGCTCCATATCGCTCATGCGCATCATGTACAATTCGGCCGAATGTCCCACATGATAAATAAACGATGAACCGGCATTCAATGCGGTTGTCAGCTCGGCCAGATCCCATTCATACGAGGTGTAGCCGCCAACAGCATCCCACTGATCGTACAAGGTGTCAATTGAGTTCAAAGCCGATGGAATGCCAACGGTGGTATATCCGTTGTCGCTGTGATTGTCAACAAGCAGATCCAGATAATCCTGTCCCATGGTAAGCGGCGTGTCGAGCAGCAATTCGCCCAGCATGACAATGTTGTTCATATCGGCCATCACCGGATTTTTCTGATATTGAATGGTTTTATTCACCATGATGGATAATTCTTCGGTTGTTTCAACCGGGAATCGTCCAATGGCCACTTCAGGCAACAGATCTACCGAATCCTGCAGCGCTTCGGCGTATAATCCATCGCCGTCTTCGTCGAAGCTACCATCAAGAGCCGAAAAATACAGGTCGGCCGGAATACCGGTGTCTTCATAACCCGAGCCCGACACCACATAACAATAAAAACCACGGGTGCCGATCTGACTTACATCGCCGCCAATAATCACATATCCGATTGAATTGTTCTGATATTCCTGGATGATAAAATTCCGCACTTTGGTGCGCAGTCCGCTGCCCGACATCACAGCCGAAATACTGTCGGTGTCAACAATGCGGGTAGCAATACCCAGACTGTCGTAATAGTTTTTAAGCGGAGCAAATCCGGCTTCCAGCGTGGGCGTAGTAACAATCAATAACTGATAGGCATCCATCGGTTGTTTGGTTGGATAACGATCCATCAAGGCATCGTTTTGCGCCAGTGTACTTACGCGCAGCAATACATCATCGGTCGAGCTGATATTCTCAAGTGCTTTCGATGATTGTGCAGTCTGTTTGGTATGAACAATCATTTTAATGTCCGAAAAATAGCTCAGCGCGCCGGTTGCCGGATTCCAGCGTACCGGAGTGAATTTTCCAAGGGCAAAAGCATAACCGTTCAGATATTGTGTGGCCATGGTGCTGCTGTATTTCTGCGGATATGCCGTGTTTTGCGCATAAACATTTTCATGTTTCACCTGCTGGCCGATGCTGCCGACGCTGTACGGACAATCGGGCTGAACCGGAGGCAGCATATAGCTTCCCGGAATAGCAATTTCGTTTTCAAGTACATATTCAACCGATTCCACTTCGGTGCCCGGCGGCAGCAGCAGCGATACCTGCTGATACGGCAACGTGGGCTCTCCCACTACACCATATTGCTGCGTTCCGGCAAAAACAACGGTTTGAAAATCACCATGATTCTGAATGGTATAATCGCCAAAACGATACGAATATTCAACAGTCTGTGCAACAGAAAAAACAGTCATCGAAACAACCGCCAGCAAAACAAATAATGCGCGCATAAAAAAGTCTTTGATAATCAGTGCAAATTTAGGGGATTTTGGTTGCATGGAACTACGAAAAAATAGCACAGCAATATCATTAAAACACAGTTGCACTTCTGATTCTCAGAAAGCATAAATCACTTAAGGCCTGAACTCCACCAACGGCAAAGTCTTGTCAAATGTAAAAATCCGTTTTTTCAGTTTCTTTTCCTTGATTTCAGTCGCCGTCATGGTTGTGGTTGATCTGGAATTCTTCATAACCGATTTGAGCGACAGTGATTTCAGCTGTTCAACAATCAGATTCTTTGCACCATCTTTATGGTTTTCAAAACGGTTTTCTTTAATGAATAGATCCATGCTGCCCCATGATTCAACTTCGTAATTCATCCAGGGTAATGTGTCGTTCGAAACCTTGATATACACATAATTGCAATTGTGTCCTAAAATGGTTTGCTGCCCCGCCGAAGTAAAGATTGAATCGACTGAATAATTGGTCATGTCGGCGCTGTTGTAAACAATCGAGTCAGGTTGTGCAAAATAGTGATACAGCATATTCGTCTCAGCCAGATACAAAGAAGTTATTAACAGCTTTCCATTCAGATAGCTTTCTTTTTTATAATTTCCATCTTTGTAATAAAAAATCATTTTATTGCCATTCACATGATTAAGCCGGTTAAGTAATTTCGCATCATCACTGACCGACTTCACTTCATACACAATTATTCCTTCAAATTCTTTTGGTGCTTTCTGTGCACTGCACGAAAGACCTGACAATATAACTGTCAAAAGAAGAATTGAAAATAATACGGATATCAGCTTCATACAATGCGCTTTGGCGACAATTAAAATTCTATTCTGGGTGCTGCAAATGTAGCGTTTTCTGCCATTTCCGGAAACATATGATCATTCCTGTTTCTGATTTTGTCCGCCGCGGCGGATTCATATTTCGTACATCGTATTTCGTCCGCCGCGGCGGATTCTGATTTCGTATTTCTGATTTCGTATTTCTGATTTCTTCCGCCGCGGCGGATTCTGATTTATTGTCGCTTTGCGTCTCGCGCGTCTGTGACGCGTGATTTTTCAACTCAAAGGTGCTTCGCGTCTCCTTTGTTCCTGGGACTTCGCCCAAGGCTATTATTGTTCGGCTCCTTCAGAGCCGCCTCAAAGGAATTTCATGGATTTTATTTTTGTAGTAAACGTTGATTGCCACCGTATAAAACTGGCTACTGACCACTCACAACTGGCTACTCCAAATTAGTTCGCCGCTCACCATTCACCGCTCACCGCTATTCATTGATCCAATCACAATTAATCCACTCGCCATCG
>CAYSCE010000058.1:0-12743 GCA_964429475.1 uncultured Bacteroidaceae bacterium
TCTTTAATCTTGAAATGTGTCTTTTAGCTTTTCTTCGAATAAAATTTCGAATCACCCCACTCGCCATAGGCCACTTCGCAGCCAGCCATTTTAATGCGATGCTCTATACACATGCCGCATTCGTCGGGTTGGTCGTCCAGACAGGGTTTCCCTTCATAAAGATCGTATTCTTTTTTAAAGGCGACCGGTGTAATATTTGGCATGATAACATTGGCGCCCGCTCTGAGTCCTTTTTCGCGTCCCATCGGGTCCAGTGTCTGCATAGCTGTGGTTGAAGCAATATTTATTGAAGGTCGCATCAGACGCAGAATGGCAATCATTTTCAATGACAGTTCCACTCTTTTCGTCTCCGGCAGCAATTTGTCTTTGTGCTCGTAGAGCGGCGTTTCGGTGTGTTCAATGTAAGGTCCCATACCCACCATTACCACGCCTGAATCCCTGATAAACAAAAGATCATTGGCCAGATCGTCGATGGTTTGAAATGGTAGTCCGATCATAACACCAGTACCGGTTTGAAAACCAATGTCCATAAGTGTTTTCAGACTTTTCAACCGGTTTTCGAAACTGTGATCGGAGGGATGCAGCTTAGCATATAAATCCGGATTTGCTTCTTCAATACGCAATAAATACCGCTGCACACCAAGTCTGTACCATTCGCGGTATACTTCTTCCTTTTGTTCACCGCACGAAAGCGTGATCCGAAGGTCGTTTCCGGTGGCATGGTGAATTTGTTTAATTAAAGAAGAAATATGAGAAGTGAATTCTTTATCGCTGCGCTCGCCCGATTGAATTACAATGGAGCCATATCTGTGCTCATGAGCAAATTTCGCAGCCTCCAGTACTTCTTCGTCGCTTATTTCATAGCGGATAGCATGTGAATTGCCAGCGCGTATACCGCAGTAGAAGCAGTTTTTAGCACAACGGTTGGAATATTCAATCAAGCCACGCAAATAGACTTTATTGCCAATGGTATTATCCCGTGTTGTACGGGCTTTATCCAACAGCTGTTTAATCTGCTTCTCATCTTCAAGTAGAAGCAGATGTCTGATTTTTTCAAAATCAAGGTTGCCACTGAATATTCCGTCAATCATTGTTGTAATTTTACTGTTTTTCGCAGTCATTGTTGCAGAAGGGCTGCAGTGCCCGCCCGAAGATACCGTTCAGATATGCTATCGCCATCCCATAGTTAGTTATGGAAACCTCTTTCTCAGTGAATGGTTTTAGCCTGTTCAGTACCTGCTTGCGGGTCACCATGCAGCCTCCGCATTGTATTACCAGTTTGTAGTCCTTACAATTTTCCGGCAAATCACCAAGGCCGGATATCGTGGTAAAATACAGTTTCTTTCCTGTGTATTTTGAGAGCCACATCGGAATTTTCACACGTCCGATATCATCGCAACTGACATGATGTGTACAGGATTCCAGAATCAGAATCTTGTCGCCATCCTGCAATTCATCAATGGTACGAGTGCCTTTGATGTAGTTCTCAAAATCACCTTTTATCCTCGAAAAGACAATGCTGAAACTCGTCAGCGGAATGTCTTCGGGAACAATACTCTTTACATATCCAAATGCCTGACTGTCGGTAACGACCAATGCAGGCCGGATGCAGCTGGTTTTGAAAAAATGTTCCAGCTCAGTTTCTTTCAATACAATGCAAATGGCATTATTGTCAATTACATCGCGAATGGCCATCTGCTGTGGCAGAATCATTCGTCCTTCGGGAGCTTCGCTGTCGACGGGTGTAACCAGTAATACATAATCGCCTTCATTGATGATATCGCCAATGAGCGACTTGTACCTATATGATTTATCAGGTACACTTTCGCGCAAAGCTTCAACCACTTCATCAAAACCATTATTAGTTCTGGCACTGAAATCAAGTACGCGGGCATCGGTTTGTGCAGCTATTCCGTCAATGGTCTCTTTTCGGAGTGCTTCAACATCCGATTTATTGTGGACAATGATAAAAGGGGTATCGTGTTTTTTGAATTCGTTAATCAATGAAATTTCGTGCGATCCAAAGCGGTTTCCTGCAATCAGCAACACGGCGCAGTCAACTGTTGCAATAGCCTGCAACGATTTGCGGATGCGCTTTTCGCCCAGGTCGCCGGTATCATCAATACCAGCTGTATCCACCATTATAACCGGACCGATACCAAAAATCTCAACTGATTTTTTTACCGGATCCGTAGTGGTACCGGCATGTTCCGAAACAATAGCAACCTCCTGCCCTGTCATCACATTGATGAAAGAGCTTTTGCCATTGTTACGCCGGCCGAAAATGCCGATGTGCGGCTTGAGGTCTTTACCTTTACTCATTGTTTCGTATTTTGACGATTAAAAATATAAATCGCGTTTTCCGTTCTTTATTTCTTCGATGCGCTTACGCACTTCATCGGCATTGGGCAATGCAGCCAGTTCTTTCTCAATCAATGCCCAACCCTTTTCTGTATTGTTTTCCTTACCGTAGTCAACCAGATATTCTGCAAGTGTAAGAATCGCATTGGGTGTGCAAAAACGTTTGATGAATCCGGGGACAGAAAACTCCATGAAATGCTCACCTGTTCGGCCTAAGCGATAACATGCCGTACAGAAGGATGGGATCATATTCTGATCGAGCAATTCCGAAATCACTTCGCTGAGTGTGCGATTATCATTGATACGGAACTGTCCTTTGTTCAGATTTTGTTCGTGATCATCGTGCGATGCATAGCTTCCCAGTTCGAGTTTTGTGCCGCCATCAATCTGCGAAACACCAAACTGCAACAGCTCATTTCGTACTTCAACCGGTTCGCGGGCGGTAAGAATCATTCCGGTATAGGGAACGGCCAATCGCAGAATTGCAATCATTTTTGCAAAATCTTCGTCGTTGACAAAATACTTGTCACCCAGCTGAAGCATCGATGCATCCTTGATCCGCGGGAATGAAATGGTATGCGGACCAACATTGTAACAGGCTTCGAGATGATTGGTATGGCGCACCAAACCTAACACTTCGAAGCGCCAGTCGTACAATCCGAACAAGGCTCCAATACCGACATCATCCAAACCGGCTTCCTGAGCACGGTCGAGCGAAGTCAGCCGATAAGTGTAATCTGCCTTTCTTCCGCGCAGGTGGTATGTTTTATATGCTTCCGGATGATACGTTTCCTGAAAAATCTGATACGTTCCGATGCCGGCATCTTTCACCACTTTAAATCCTTCAATATCAAGCGGAGCTGCATTGATGTTCACGCGGCGGATTTCTCCATTGTTCTTTTTTACTGAATAGGCAATGCGCACAGTGTGTGCAATGAATTCAGGATTATACTGTGCATGTTCGCCATACACCAGAATAAGTCTTTTCTGTCCATTATCTTCGAGCGATTCAACTTCATGTACAATTTCTTCATCGCTCAGGGTCACGCGCTCGGCCGCTTTATTCGATGCACGAAAACCACAGTACAGGCAATTGTTTTCGCATTTATTGCCGATATACAATGGTGCAAAAAGTACAATACGGTTTCCGTAAATGCGCTTTTTAAGTTCGCGCGCACCGTCTTTGATTTCGGCCACCAGAGCCGGATCTGTTGTGTTTACCAATACGGCAGTTTCTTCCAGACTCAGTCGTTTTTTCGACAACGATTTTGCAATAATTTCGCGCACGCGATCAGGTGTCGAAACGGTATTGTCAAGATATCCCTGGATTTCCTCAGCGTCGATAAACGGCTGCATCGGTACATCAGGTATGTTATATTTTTCAGGAGTGAATTTCATTGTATTCCCCTTTCTTTGCCTCAGGAATTCTGAGGAATTTCTACGATAAATGTGCTTCCTTTATCAGGTTCGCTTGTAACAGAAACATGGCCGTGGTAATATTCTTCAACCATTTTTTTCATGATGGACAATCCAAGTCCGCTGCCACTGATTCCTTTGGTTTTCTCGTTTTTGATACGGCTGAAATCCAGAAAAAGTTTTGTCATGTCTTCTTCACTCATTCCGATGCCGGTATCCGCTACAGAGATTAAAATTTTGTTTCCTTCAGATTTAATCAGAATGGTGACTGTACCATCCTGTACATTGTATTTTACGGCATTCGAAACCAGGTTGTTGAAAATGATTTCTATTTCAGAACTGTCGGCGTTCAGATAAACACTTGGCTCATCGCTGTCGAGAAAAACTCTGATGTTTTTCTGAATGGCCATGGGTGTCATAGTGTCTATTGAAATGCGAGCAATCTGCACCAGATCAACCTTAGTTATCTCTCGTTTTTTCTTGCCATTTTCCAGTTTGGTGAGATCCAGCATGTCCATGATGAGTGAACGCATACCACGGATTCGCTCAAGTGAGCGATCGATCATGGTTTCGTAATCCTCGAGGTTGTTACCCACCTGTTTGTCCTGCATAATACGGAGATATCCCTCCACCGCATTGATGGGCGATTTGAGTTCATGCGACAACACCGAAAGAAACTGAAAACGAATCTGTTTTCCTTCGGTATTGAGCTGCTTCGTCATTTTTGACAGGTAGACATGTTTGGTGATGCCTTCCATGGCCGTTTTCAGCTCCTGCGGAGTGAAGGGTTTCGGAACAAAATTGTATGCACCATTATTGGTGGCTTTGATGGCCAGGTCGAGCGATGCATACGAGGTGATCATCATCACCGTGGTGTCGATTTTTTTCTGGTTGATATGTTCCAGAACTTCAATACCATGAATGCCGGGAAGTTTGTTGTCCAGCAGAACAATGTCAACCGGAGTGCTGTTGAGAATATCCAGCGCTTCTTCGCCGGTTCCGGCTTCAATGGTTTCAAATATGAACGCTTCGTCAATGAAAGGGAAGTCCACCGAGAAATTTTTCAGAATCCTCGAAATTCCGGAGCGGATGCCCGGTTCATCGTCCACAATCAATACTTTAAGCGTTGCCATAGTTGTATGTTTTTAAAGTTTCAGAAGCTTGCCAATCTCAATTTCGAGCTGATCGTAGCGCAGTCCTTTTTCAAGATACAGATCTGCTTTGATCCATTTCTTTTCTTCTTCGGTATTAAGTCCGAACAGCATTCCCGTTTCAGCGGTAACTGCGGTTGCAATGATAACCGGAACATCGGGGTATTTTTTCTTGATTATGTAGCTGAGAATAAAACCGCTGTCCTTGTTGTCCATCATGAGGTCAAAAATGGCCAGATCGGGTTTATTGGCCTGAATCAATTCTTCGCCTTCTTTCTGATTGTCAGCCGAAATGACATTGAAGCCCATTTTTGTCATATGCATGGTCAGTTGGGTCATGCTGTCAATATCGTCATCTACAATCAACACTGTTTTTTTCTTGGTTTCCATAGTTATCTTGTTTTACAGTTTTTTCTGTCTTGGGATTTTGATTTTAAAACACGTTCCGGTTTGCCCCAGTTTCGGGTCATCGTTGGTCTCGATATTTATTTGTCCGTTGTGCATTTTCACAATGCCGTATATCAAAGGCAATCCGAGACCAGTTCCCTTGCCTATCGGTTTCGTTGTGAAAAATGGGGTGAAAATTTTATCCAGATTTTCTTTGGAAATTCCAACTCCGGTATCTCCAATGCTGAACTCAATTTCATCTCCTGATTCATTGATTTCAATTCTTAGCGTACCACCATCCGGCATAGCTTCAATGGCGTTTTTCTCAATATTGGTAAGCACCTGCATCCACTGATCATTGTCAATCCATGCAAAAGGGTTCGTGAGATTCGACTGAAAATCTATCTTGATATTTGTGGGCAAAATGATTGAATCAATGCTGTGATGCGTGAATGTCACCACATTTGTTTCAACAAGATTGACCTGATTTTTTCTTGCGAAATTCAGCAAACCACCAACAATTTTCTTGCAACGTTCGGCCTGTTCAACAATGAGCTCCAGGTCCTTGCGGACAGGGCTTTCAGTTGGAGCTTCATCCATCAGAATGCTTGAATACATCGTGATAATTCCGAGCGGATTGTTCAGTTCATGTGCAATGCCGGCTGAGAGTTGCCCCATATTGGCCAGCTTCTCCGACTGTTTCAATGATTGCTGAGCACTGGCCAGTTTTTCATTTGAAAGGTTCAGGTCTGTAATTGAATTATGGAGCTTTTCAATGGTAAAAGGCAGGCACATTTCCGTTTCGGCCAGACCTTCCACAATTGCAATGGCATGCTCAATACACGTGTCGTAACCACATGCACCACAGTTCAAATGATCTTCGGGTTTGGTTTTTCCAATGTTTTTCAGAACTTCTGCAATGGCTTCTGTAGAAGGAGTCGGAATGCGGCGGTCGGCAGGTGTAAAGCTGGCTGAAAAATCGAGATTTTTTGCTGCATCGAATTCTTTCTTCCACGCTTCCTTGTCAAAATTCTGCAGCTTCTCGCGCACATAATTGCGGATGTTTGTGGTCTTTGTGAAAATCTTATTGGCGCTTGTCATACCGGGCCCCATAATACAACCTTCGCAGCATAACAACTCAAGGTGCTGGGAACGATTCAACTCTTCTTCGAATTCCTTGATGGCTTCGCGGAAATGAATGCGACCTGAAGCAACAATAATATTCTCATTACAAATATTATCCGATTTGTTGATGGAATGCAACTTGCCGCGGGTAACCGGGAAAATGGCTGCACGTCCTGCCTTGGGCGGATCGAAATCAGAAGGTTCACAACTCTCCGGTTTGATGCCGAATTTTGCAAACATCTGACGTAATTCTCTGAAAGTGATTACATGGTCAACTTCCGATGACTCTGCTTTTTTGGCAATGCAAGGCCCGATAAAAACAGTGCGGACATCGCTTCCATACTTCTGTCTGACAACTCGCACCATAGCCACCATGGGCGAGACAATCGGAGCAAGAGAATTGGTGAGTTCCGGATGATAATGCCGTACATAATATGCTATGGCCGGGCAATCCGATGAAATGGTTTTTTCGCCATCCGGATCATCCATCACCTTTTTATACTCCTCAGCCACAAGATCAGCTCCAAAGCCGACTTCCACCACAAGGTGGAAGCCCAGCTTACGAAGCATACCTATGAGAATTTTATAATCCTTCAACTCCGAAAATTCGGCAGCAAAACTGGGGGCAACCAGTGCAACAGCTTTTTCCTTGGTGCCTAAAAGATCATAAACACCATTTGTTGTATCAATAAAAGCTTTGGCACCCTGGCTGCACACCTTTGTGCAATTACCGCATCCAATACAGCGCGAGGATATTACTTCAGCCTGTCCGTTAATTATCTTAATCGCTTTCACAGGGCACTCTCTGACACAGGTATAACAAACCCTGCACCGGTCTTTGACCGTGTACACAAGCTCGTTATTAATCAGATTGCCCATTTTCTTTCCCTTTATATTAGCTAAACTATCCACCGACTACAATAATACCTCGCGTTTGATATAATGTGTGTGTAACAAATCATGGCTCTTATGTCCGAGTGGTTCGCCCAGGAATTTGTCATACAACTCAATGATTTCAGGATTCTTATGCGAAACTTTCAACGATTCCTTGTCATCGATTTCATACAGCGACTGCATGCGAGCTTCAATCACCGACTCATTGATTCCGATGCGCTGTCCGCCACCGGCAATACAACCACCGGGACAGGTCATCACTTCGATGAAATGAATGTCCTTCCGGCCGTTCCTGATTTCTTCAACAAGCGCTCCGGCATTGGCAAGACCGCTGACAACAGCTACGCCCAGTTCAAGATCGTTGATTTTGATTTTGGCTTCTTTGCGACCCTTCAAACCACGTACTGCCGTAATTTTAAAATTAGTAAGCTCATTCCCAGTCAGTTTTTTATATGCTGTACGTAAGGCTGCTTCCATCACACCACCCGATGCACCGAAAATTTTACCGGCTGTACTACGTACGCCCAGTGGCGAATCGGTAAGCTGCGGTTCAATCTGATGCATGTCGATTCCATACAGATGAATCAGTTCAATCAATTCGCGGGTGGTGAGAACAACATCAACATCGTTGTATCCTTCACGTCCCATCGTATCGCGCTGTGCCTCGAATTTCTTCGCAGTACAGGGCATAATCGAAACTGAAATAATATCCTGTGGTTTCAGGTTGACCTGCTGTGCAAAATAATTTTTAATGATTGCTCCGGTCATTTGCTGAGGTGATTTGCAGCTTGAAAGATTTTCAATAAAATCAGGAGCAAACTCTTCGGCGTATTTAATCCATGCCGGGCAACAGCTGGTAAACATCGGCATTGTTTTGCCTTTCACAATGCGATCAATCAGCTCAGCCGATTCTTCCATAATGGTAAGGTCGGCGCCATAGGTGGTGTCAAAAACATATTTGAATCCCATTTTGCGCAAAGCTGCATTCAAAATACCATTGATGTCCTGTCCGGGTTTCATACCGAATTCTTCGGCTAATGAAACTGAAATGGAAGGAGCATATTGTACAACCATCGTCTTCTCGGTCTGATGCAGCATTGTCTGTACTTCGGCTGTCTGATTGCGTTCCGATAAAGCGCCGGTAGGACAAACCATCACACAACGTCCGCAGTTCACACAACTCGATGTGTTGAGACCTTTATTCATTGAAGCACCAATCACTGTTTTGCTTCCGCGGTTGATATATTCAATACATGAAACACCCATGGTTTCTTCGCAAACGCGCACACAGCGGCCGCAAAGGATACATTTGTCCGGATCGCGGGTGATGCTCAGACTGGAGTGATCCATTTTGTGATTGTTCTTTACGCCACGGATGCGACGGTCAACCACGTGATATTCTTTTGATAGACTCTGTAACTCGCAATTGCTGTTGCGGATGCAATACAGACAGTCATCCGGGTGGTTTGAAAGCAGCAATTCAACAATGGTTTTGCGTGCTTCAACAACGCGCGGTGAATGTGTTCGCACCTTCATTCCATCAGCGATTGGGAATGAACATGAACTTACTAATTTTCCGCTTCCTTCAAGTTCAACCACACACATGCGGCATGCACCTGTTGGAACAAAATCTTTCATGTGGCACAGTGTAGGTACCTTAATGCCATTGCGGTTGAGGACTGTCAGAATGGTTTCGCCCTGAGCAGCTTCGTATTTATTTCCGTTTATTTCGATTGTCAGACTCATGATTCAATGGTTTTTTAGTACATTTCAATTGATTCGAATTTGCAGGTTTCATAACAGGCACCGCATCCGATACATTTGTCTTCCTGAATGAAATGCGGATTCTTTTTCGTTCCGATGATGGCACCGGTAGGACATTTCTTTGTACATGCCGTACATCCGGTACATTTATCTACAAGGATTCTGAATTTGCGCAGGTCTTTGCAAACACCGGCAGGACAAACCCGTTCGAAAATATGTGCCTCATACTCATGACGGAAAAAGCGCAGCGTGCTCAACACAGGATTGGGAGCCGTTTGTCCGAGTCCGCAAAGCGATGTTTCTTTAATGACTTTGGCTAATTTTTCAAGTTGCAGAACACCTTGGAATCTTTCCAGCGCCTGGTTGTTGTCACCCGGAGTTGGTTTCGAGGTAATGCTCTGAAGTATTTCCAGCATGCGCTTGGTTCCTTCGCGGCATGGAATACATTTTCCGCAGCTTTCGCGCTGAATAAAATCCATGAAGAATTTAGCGATATCAACCATACAGGTATCTTCGTCCATCACAACCAGACCACCCGATCCCATCATGGCACCGGCAGCAATCAGATTCTGATAGTCAATCTGTATGTCGAGGTTTTCTTCGGTGATACAACCACCTGAAGGGCCGCCAATCTGAACCGATTTGAATTTCTTGTCAAAAGCAATTCCACCGGCTATATCAAAAATGATTTCGCGAACGGTCGTTCCCATCGGGATTTCAACAAGACCGGTGTTTTTTACATTTCCTGAAAGGGCAAATACTTTTGTTCCTTTACTCTTTTCGGTACCGGTTGAGCTGAACCAGTCAGCACCTTTAAGGAGGATTTCGGAAACGTTGGCATATGTTTCAACATTGTTGATACAGCTTGGTTTTCCGAACAAACCGCTTTCGGCCGGAAACGGCGGGCGCGGGCTGGGCATACCGCGGTATCCTTCGATACTGTGCATCAGAGCGGTTTCTTCGCCGCAAACAAATGCACCGGCGCCCATTTTAATTTTTATTTTGAGGTCGAATCCCGAACCCATGATGTTGTGTCCGAGCAGACCATATTCTTCAGCTTGTTTGATGGCGATTTTCAACCGTTCGATGGCCAGCGGGTATTCAGCGCGGATGTAAATATACGCAACCGAAGCGCCAACTGCATACGAACCAATGGCCAGACCTTCGAGCAGACGATGCGGGTCACCTTCAATGACAGCGCGGTCCATAAATGCGCCCGGGTCACCTTCATCGGCATTGCAGATCATGTATTTCTGATCCGAAGGGGTATTGTAAGCCAGTCTCCATTTGGTTCCGGTGGGGAATCCTCCGCCGCCGCGTCCACGAAGACCACTCTTTTCAATGGTTTCAATCACTTCTTCGCCTGTCATAGTTTTCAGCGCCTTGATAAGACCTGCATAACCGCCATTCTGGATGTATTCATCCATGCTGACAGGATTGATGATACCGCAGTTACGAAGCACCAGACGTTTCTGTTTTACAAAAAACGGATGCTCATTAATGTCTTTTATGTTATCCCACGATTTCAGGCCTTCGGTTGTAAACTGGCCAAGTACGTCATTCGCATCAACCTTGCCTGCAATGGCATTATCGAGGATTCCGTTTACTTTATCAGCCGTTACTTTAGAAAAGGCGATTCTGTTTTTTCCGGGGAGTTTAATATCTATAATCGGCTCTACAGCGCAGAAGCCGATACAACCTACTTCGATAATTTCTCCGTCAATTTTGTTGTTTTTGAAGTATTCTTCAACAGCAGCTTTGGTTTTGGCTGCACCGGCACCAAGGCCGCAAGTGCCTGCACCAATGAATACAATGGTTTTTTTGCTGTCAGCGGTCTTTTCGGGCAATGCCACCGAAATTCCCTTAGCATTGCTCTCGGCAAGGTTCTCCAGATATTTCTTGATTGAGTTATTCATGTCTGTTATTCTTTTGCGCGGTAAGTTTCAATGATTTCCTTAATCTTCTCCGTTGTCACCTTGGCAAAGAATTCGCCGTTGATGTTAATTACGGGAGCGAGGCCACATGCACCAATGCACGCAACGACTTCAATGCTGAAAAGTCCGTCGCGTGTGGTTTGTCCTGCCTTGATTTTCAGGGTTGATTCCAGTTCCTGCAGAACGGTGGCTGATCCCAACACATGACAGGCAGTGCCGCGGCACACCATAACGTGGTATTTTCCAACCGGCTCAAACCGGAATTGATTGTAAAATGTAGCAACACCATAGATTTTACTCGTAGGTATTTTTAGTTTCTTGCCCGTCTTAACGATGGCAGTTTCGGAAAGATAGCCTTCCTTTTCCTGAATTTCCTGTAACAGCGGAATGAGTGAATCGCGGCCGCTGTCGCCGTAGTTTGCCAGAATTTTGTCAATTGTCGTTTCCATGTCCATGTGTGTTGCTACATTATTTGGTTTAGTGATTAGCCGAGAATTCGTTTGATTTCCGGAACAACTTTTTTTGCGTCAACCGGTTTTCTAACAAATCCGTCAACCGGGAACCAGATTGATCTTCCGTCTTCTGACAGATAATCAACACCAGCTTTTCCCGAATTAATGTCTTTTACAAGAATCACATGCAGATCCTTGAAACCGGGGTTTTTGCGGAATTCGCGAGCCATGGCCTGTACGTCGGGCTTGGTGGTGGTCAGAATGTCAATCGAAGTCTGCATCAGAACCGGTAATTTGCTCAGTTCGGCGTCATCGTTGATTTCTTTGGCCAGTTCAAAGCCTTCGTAATGGGTGGTCATCATAACATCAAGAATGGCGAGATCGGGTTTTTCTTCCCTGATTTTTTTCATGCCTTCTTTCTTGTCATTGGCTGAAATGACGGTGTAACCTTCTTTTTTAAGAATGGTCTCGATGATGGTGATTACATCGATGTCATCGTCTACGATTAAAATTTTCTTGGTTTCCATAACTGTTTTTTTTGAGGTTAGTTAAAACTTTCTTGCGCCGGGAAAAATTCCGGCATCGGGATTATTTATTATTTGAGAAAGCAAATCATAGTTGTCGCCCGATTTGGTCAGATATCCGCATGCTCCGGCTTCAACCATCCTGTTTACATAATCCTCGTTTTCATACGATGAGAATCCGATGATGTGCATCTCCGGATGACTCATACGCGCTTTACGTGTTGCCTCAACTCCGTCGAGAACCGGCATTTTTACATCCATGAAAACGATGTCGGCACTGGTTATATCGATCAGCTTCAGGAACTCTTCTCCGTTTGAAGCTTCACCCACCACTTCCACATTACCTATATTGGTAAGGATTGTTTTTAATCCTTTGCGGAAGGTTGGTTCATTATCGACTATTATTACCCGTGTCATTGTTGTTTGTATTGACAAAACAAAAATAAACACTATGTATAGGGTGCAATAGCGTAATTTCCACATATTTGGTGTCGGGTAAAAACACCTGCAATATAGTCAATATATACGCTTTATCAAACTCTTTATTTGATAAACTATCTATAATTGTCGCTTAATTCACATTCGTCAAAAATCACCATCGGCCAGATATTGCCTATAAAATCACTGATTTTGGAGAAATAAACTTGAAAATATTTTCACTACAGGTATTTTTACGGGGTGCAAAAACGGGCTGATTGCGGAGATTTTCGCGGCACAAGGCTCAAGGCAGGCGGC